>JAOAPW010000382.1 GCA_025463105.1 Candidatus Acidiferrum typicum
CCCGTGGGGAAGGGGCTCGTCAGGCGCTTCAGTGCGGATGGATCGATCACGGAGAGAGTGCTATTCGATGGGTTCACGGTGACGGCAATATTTGTAAGCGGATTGAATGCCGCAGCCACGCTTCCCGTTTCCGCCGGACCGATCGTAGGATCGCCTGTGCGCAAAACTAGCGACGAAACAGTTTGATCCAGCAGACTGAAGAACGACACGACGCCATTCGACGCGCCATTCGGCGAGGGATCGACCATTACCGCTTGCTGCGTCTCCGGGTTGAGGCCGAGTCCTTGAACCGTGTTCGTCAACGCGAGCGTCGCCACGGGCGCGGAGTAGTTCACCGTTCCGGAAGTGGCGTGGCTGCCAACGTCGGGCAGCGTTCCAGACGTTTGTGTGTAGCTGAATTGGCCATTTCCCGGACCCAGACCGCTTACTGTGTAGAAGCCGTCAAAAGTCGGATCCGGCGTTCCGTTACTATCCAGCACACCCTGAATGAAGACAGTGTCGTTGAGTTGCACCGCCAGGGGCGGTGAACTTTGCACGGTTACTGTGACTACTTGAGTGGTCCGGGAAATATTGGTGATGGTGTTCTGGTTTTGTCGATTCAGATCCACGATTCCTATCGACCCGATCCCGCCCGGCGTGGAAATCGCCCAGTTTAAATGCGGATCAACGGTGACTCGCGAATTTGCACCGGTGCTGATGCTAACCGGCCCGAGCACCACGGGGGGTGTCTGTGTTACATCGAGCAGCAATCCGTACGGCCGGTTTTGAATTGTCACCAACGCCCGGCCACTGACAGGGTTGATACCTATCGAGACGGGAGGATGTGTAGCCGCATCTGAAGGCGGATTCGAAAACAGCGGGGTCACCGATGTGACCGATGGAGTACTTGGGGGAGTGCCCAGGTCCACGACCGCGACGGTTTGAGAAGCGGAATTCACTACAAGTGCTTTGTTTCGGACGTAATCCACGGCGACGCTCGTGGGCGCCGATGCTGCGCACGAGGACGTAGCCTGTCCGATAGAGCCTGTACAGATGGTTGTTCCTAGCACCGGTGTATTCGCTTTGAGGTCAATGAAGCTGACGCTGTTTGTTCCCGTATTCGCGACAACCGCCAAACCGGTTGCAGGGTTTATAGCTACATCGCTGGGAGACGATCCAAGGGCTAGCCCCACCGTAGTTGGGTTACTGATTGTGGAACCGCCTCCGTAGTTCGGCTGAACGGCAACATTAGTGACCGCAAATTTAGTCGCGTCCGCATCGCTGATGACGGCCACCGGGTGAAGTCCGGGGATAGAGAGGTCGCTGGCGTTGACGCCGGTGCCGCCGATAGTTATCGTCATTTGCCGGGCGTTGTTCACTTGAACCGGCCGAGGTTTGCCGTCGTAGGTGGCACTCACGGCTGTAGTCCCAGTTGTCCCGAAAAAACCGCCGTTAATGCCAAAGTCGAGTGCGCCACCGGAGTTGCTCTGCTGAATACTATCCGGCGAAGGACCGATGATTGCAGGCCTCACTCCAGCCACCACGATCCGGCACAGGGAGAGAGTCGGTGAGCAAACCTGCGGCGAGCCACCTTGCCGCGAGACCGTGATCGCAAGTCCGCCTGAAGTCGGCACTGCGGCTAATAACGTGTCAGGGATGCGCGCTCGAATCACCGAGGGTGAAACTACCGAGACGGCCGGCAAGGAGTCTGGTCCCAGGCCATTAATCAATGTGCCGTTGGCGAATACATCGTTTGTCGAAATGAAGTTCGTGCCGGTGATGTAGATATCCTGAAACAGTGATCCCAGACCCACTGTGTTTGGGCTGACAGAGGTCAGAGTTGGCGTTGCGGCGGTCACTATAGTTACTGTCGCGGTGGCCGTTACGGCTGGATCCTTTGCGGAAGTAGCCGTGATCGTGACCGTGCTCGGGTTGGGAGCTGCTGTCGGCGCTGTATAGACCGAGTGATCGACGAAGTTAGTGTCGATACCGGCGTCAACGATCGTGCCATTCGTGTTTCCAGTTGCTGTTGGAACTGACCAGGTGACGGCAAGGCACTTCGGGTCCGCAGTCTGGGAACAGCCGGGGTTATTGACAATAGCAGCGAATTTGTCGAAATGCTCGCCGGTGCCGACCGTTGCAGTAGTCGGAGAGATCGAAATGCTGATGCCGGAAATGATTGTAACCGTGGCGGTAGCGGTTTTCGTTGTATCAGCGTGCGCCGTGGCAGTGATTGTGGCAGTAGGAGTAATCGTCGTGGTTCCATTGGTCGTAACCGTAGGGACGGTTAAAGGCGCTGTGTAGACACCATTCGAGTCGATGGTGCCGCAGGCCGGGGCGATCACGCCTGTCGGACAGGTCACAGTCCATGTCGCGGTCTGGTCGGTGGACCCACTGACGAACGGGGTGAAGGTTTGAGGGGGACCGCCGGCAATCACGCTGGCCGTGGTGGGCGACACCGATATCGTAATAGTCGACGCGGCTCCGCCTCCGCAACCCACGGCGCCAAGTCCCAGCGCAAGAGTTATTATCAAGCAGAACTTCCACCGACTCATGCCTGTCCTCCCAGAAACACTCAACATTCGATCTGCCACCGGCCCACACCTTGTTTCCCCATCAAGAATTCTTCCCTGTACAGAGTGATTGCACCGCGCCCTTAGAACGTCCGGCTCACTGTGAATCGGAACGTGCGCACGGGATCGAAAAAATTCGTTCGTTGCGGGTTATTAAATAGATTCAGAATCGAGGGCATCACTTGCGATTCCCAGACCTGCGTCGGAATTCCCGCCTTGAAAGGATCCCACGCCGGATCATTCGGATTATTCGGATCTCCCGGGAATTTGGTCTGCGGCGAAGTAATAATTTGAGACATTCGCTCGAAGTTGTAGCCCCAATAAATCCGGAACGGCGCTTGCACGATTGGAAGCTGAACCACCAGCTCGACGCCTGCCGTGCTGCGAAGCTTAAAATTTGTGCCCGGTTGCAATGGCAGCGTCGGGCTGATTGTTGTCGTTGGGAATTGCTGTTGCAGCGAAGTCAGGTCTGTAGAATTGAGCTGCAACTGATTACGCCGGAGCGCTCCCGTTGCGCCAATATCGGCAAACAGGGACGCGCTCACATGCGGAGCGATGGGGATGCGATACTCGAAATTCGCAAGGGCTTGCGTATCCCCGCCAGGAAATGAAATTTGATATGCCAACGTGGGAATCTGGACCGCGCCCGTTGTCGGAGTTCCCCCCGAATTCAGGACAAAGGGATTCGAGAAAGTGATCGAAGTATTGGTACGCGTGGGAATAAATACCACGGGAGAAACCGTGCGAATGTCAAATCCACGCAAATCAGTTTCGCCGCCCAGGTAGAACCGGCTGTATGGCGCAACGACTTTCCCGCTGAATCCGCTGGTAAACGCTCCCAGAAAGCGCATCGCAATCACGTTGCGCTTGTGATAGTTCGGGCGGAAATACTTGGCCTCCACGATGTCAGTGATGCTGTTGACATTGCCGCCCATGGGTCCGCCTTCCAGAGCGAACGAAGTGAACAGGCTTTTTCCGTGAGTCGGATTCACCGGATTGTCCACGGTGTTGTACGTCAGGCTCGGAACAATGCGGCTGGAATGAATGCCCGTGAGCGCTGAGGGGCCCGCGAGGGCTTGAAATTGCAGCACGCTGAAGAGCGCCGTTGCGGCCGTGCTCAGCGATTGGATGCTCGTTCGCGTGTAGCCGTAGGTGAGCCCCACACGGGTGAACCCGAGATGGCGAATTGGATAGCTCGAAAATAGCGTGAAGCCATCGCTGTTTTGCGTGTAGTTCTGCACCGTATTCGGATTCAGCTGCACCTGGTAGCCCACCGCCAGCGAATATTGCCGTGCTTGATCGAAGTTGTAACGGCTCGTAAAGATTGTGAATCCGGTGCTGATGGGACGGTCGAACAGGTAGGGTTCGGTAAAGCCGAAAGAAATATTACGCTGCAGGTCGCCTATATTGGCGGAAAGCGTAAGCGTTTCGCCGAGACCCAGGAAGTTGTTCGTCTGATAGGTCAGGCCTATGTAACTGCCGGAAAGGCCGCTGACACCGCCGGTCAAACTGATGGACTGTTTGCCTTTTTCCTTGAGCTTGAGAAGGATGTCCACCGTGCCTTGTTTGACGTTTCGCTTGATCTCGGCATTCTCAGGCTTGACCGGCTCGAAATAATCGAGTTGATTGAGCCGCAGCAGGCTGAGTTCCCACAAATTGTTGCGGAACATGTCGCCTTCACTGAGCATGAGTTCGCGGCGAATTACTTTATCGCGGGTTCCCGTGTTGCCGCTGAAATCGATTCGGCGGACGAAGAACTGTTTCTGCTCGTCGAACGCGAACGTCAAATCAATTGTCTTCGTATCGTCGTGAACGTCCGTGTCCGGCACGGCGGTGAAGTCGATGAAACCGTAGTTGCCGTAAAGTTTGGTGTAGTCCTGAATGGCCTTGCGGACTTTTGCCACGCTGAAGATTTCGCCCTTCTTGATCGGGAAAATCGATTCCAGAAAATCCGTCTTCAGCGAAAGGCCTTTGTCCGGGTCAGCGCTGCGAACGTGCAGCGTTCCCATGTGGTAGCGTTCGCCCTCCTCGATGGGAATCGTGACGTTGGTGGCTTTGCCATGCTTGGCTCCCACCACGGGAATGGGAATAGGTCCGGGCAAGCCGCCGCGGTTGATGTCGTCCGTTTTCACGATCGGATCTTTCACGAGCACTTTGAAATATCCGTTGTCCTGATAGAGGCCGCGGACGCCGATTTCGAGATCCTCGTCCAGCTTCGGACGGTCGAAGGTCTTCGACATGATGTCGATTCCTCCCAAGGGTCCGAGTGGAATCGCGATGGGACGCGAATTGCGCATCGTGCGAACGATGCGGCGGCTCGAAAACGCTGTGTTGCCCGTGACCTCGATCTTGCCGACTTTTACTTTGGCGCCTTCGTCGATGTTGAAGGTAAGTTTGACCGCATTCGTGCCGGGGATGCGTTCGTAGGTTGGTTTGACGATGGCGAACTGCCGGCCATGTTCGGCCAGCAATTCCTTCAGCACAACTTCGGCTTTTTTGATACGCGTGGGATCAAACTGGCTTTCGATCGACAATCCGACTTTGCGATCCTTGAAACGGTCCAGGATGTCGGATTCGGAAACTGATTTATTGCCCTTGTACTCGATGCGCCGAATGATTGGACGCTCGGTGACATAGAAAATTACAATCTTGGAGTTAGGTTTATCAGGAGTGTCCTGAACTTCCAGCCGGATATCCTCGAAATATTGGGTATTCCACAAAGCGTGAAAATCGCGGCGCAGGGCGTCCTCATTCAATGCATCGCCGGCACGAGAAAAAATGCGGGCGCGAAGAGTCTCGCTGCGGATTCGGCGATTTCCCTGGAATTCGATGCGTTCGATGACGGGAGTTTCCTGCGAACCAGCCGCGGACTTCTGTTGCGGCTGTGATCGCTGCGGATCCGGAATGGGAGCTGCGTGGTTCGCAGGCGCCCAGCAAGCGAAAACAGTCGCAACCAGGCACACTACGCTGGTGCGTAGAACAAGCAAGGCACAACGATGCTTTCTTGCGGCCCTTGAACAGCTCAAGGCCGCTTGCCCCTAAACAAGAATGAACGCTCCCCCAGCCGGACTCAGAAAAGTCCGGCCTGCGCGCGTAGGATTCGCTAGTGGGATACCGGGGTTGCTTCGACCACCGGTCGGAATCCAAGCCCGTCAGTTGAGACGAAAACTTCCAGCGTTGCCGGCCGCTGCAGGCCCCCCTGAATCAGCGCCTCCGACAACGGATCTTCGACGTACTTTTGCAGGGCCCTGCGTAGGGGACGCGCGCCGTAGTTGCGGTCCGCGCAAGTTTTCTCGAGGACCCACTGGCGTGCTTCCTGCGTCAGAACTATCTGCACCTGGCGGTGGATCAAAGTGTCGTTGATCTGTCCGACCAGCAAATCGATAATGCGGAGCAGTTCCTCATCACCCAGCGGATTGAACAGAATAATCTCATCCAACCTGTTTAGGAATTCCGGATTGAATACGCGTTTCACCTCGCTGAGCACCAATTCATCGAGGCTCTTTGCCGACCCTTCTTCCGCGGCGGACTGGAATCCCATGGTGGAGCGCTTCTGGAGATGCCGAGCACCGAGGTTTGAGGTCATGATTAGAATCGTGTTCCGGAAATCCACGGTATTGCCGAGGCCGTCGGTAAGTTGGCCGTCTTCAAATACCTGGAGCAAAATATTGTACACGTCCGGGTGAGCCTTCTCGATTTCATCGAGCAGGATAACCGAGTACGGAGTGCGGCGAACGCGCTCGGTCAGCTGGCCGCCTTCCTCGTAGCCCACGTATCCTGGAGGCGCGCCGATCAGCTTGGACACGGAATGTTTTTCCATGTATTCGGACATATCGAAACGCACCAGTGATTTCTCGCTGCCAAACAAAAATTCCGCCAGGCGCCGAGCCACTTCCGTCTTGCCGACTCCGGTCGGGCCCAGGAACAGGAAGCAGCCCACGGGGCGCCCCGGCGCCTTGAGTCCCGCGCGGCTGCGGCGAATCGCGCGTGCCAGCGCTGTGATTGCCTTGTCCTGGCTGATGACGCGCTTGTGCAGCTCGATTTCAATGCGCAGCAGTTTTTCTTGTTCGTCTTCCTTGATGGAGCTGACGTTGATTCCCGTCCACCGCGCCACCACTTCTTCGATATCTTCGCGCGTGACGATTCCCGTGCTGGTGTCGTCCAGTTTCAGACGTTCGCGAACGACTCGCAGATTTTCTTTTTCTTTCCGCTCTTCCTCGGAGTAGAAGCGCGCCTTCTCGAATTCGTGATTGGCGATGGCGGTTTCCATCCGGTGCGTGATGAATTTCACACGCTTCTGCACTTCGGCCACTTCATCCGGGAGCATGGCCTGGCGCAATTTTACGCGCGCGCCCGCTTCGTCGATCAGATCGATGGCCTTGTCCGGCAGGAAGCGATCGGGAATGTAGCGGCTGGAAAGATAAACCGCGTAGCGAATGGCTTCGTCGGTGTAGCTGACGGCATGAAACTTTTCGTAACGTTCGCGTACGCCCTCGAGAACCTGAATCGCTTCGTCCTCGGATGGCGCGCCCACTTTGACGGCCTGGAAACGGCGCTCCAGCGAGCGGTCCTTTTCCACCGATTTGCGGTATTCGCCGGGAGTGGTCGCGCCGATGCATTGAATTTCGCCGCGCGAGAGCGCAGGCTTCAAAATGTTGGCGGCATCGAGCGAACCCTCCGCCGAGCCGGCGCCCACGAGAGTATGCAGCTCGTCGATAAACACGATGGAGTTCTGACTCTCCATCAATTCTTTCATGATGGTTTTGAGCCGCTCCTCGAACTGGCCGCGATATTTCGTGCCGGCGACGATCAGCGAAAGATCGAGCGAGAGAATGCGTTTGTCGGCGAGAAATGGCGGAACATCACTGTCGGAAATCCGCTGCGCCAGGCCTTCGACGATCGCGGTTTTGCCGACGCCGGGTTCGCCGATCAGGACGGGATTATTTTTCGTGCGGCGGCAAAGAATCTGGATGACGCGTTCGACTTCGCGTTCACGGCCGACCAGAGGATCGAGCTGGCCTTCCAGCGCTGCTTGCGTGAGGTCGCGGCTGAATTCAGCGAGTAACGATGTTTCCTTGGGACGCGATGCCGGCGCTTTCTCGCCAGCGCTGCGCGCAAGTTCCTCGCGCAGCGTTGAAAGACGCAGCCCGCGCTCCTGCAAAATTTCCGCGCCGAAACATTTTTCTTCGCGCAGGATCCCGAGCAACAGGTGTTCGGTTCCGACGTGCTTGTGTCCGAGGCGTTCCGCCTCTTCGGTGGCGAAATTCAGAATGCGTTTCGACTCCTGGCTGAGGGGAACCTCGACCGAAGTGGAAATGCGCTCACGAATCGTGATGCGCTGCTCAATTTCTTTGCGGATGGATTCGATGGACCCGTGGGAACGCAGGAAGCGATTGGCCAGGGCCTTGTCCTCGCGCATTAATCCGAGCAGCAGATGTTCTGTCTCGATGTACGGGGATCCATACTGGCTGGCCTCGTACCGCGCAAAAAATATTACGCGGCGTGCTTTCTCTGTGTAACGTTCAAACACGGGTCACTCGTTTCTCCCTCAGTTAAAAACTCAGGGCTTTGGTCTATCCCCAACCGGCAAGAGCAATCCGTGCTCCAATTGCAGCACGCGATCCGCGCGCTCCGCCAGAACTGTGTTGTGCGTTGCCAGGATGGAGGTCAGCTTGTGCTCACGATGCAATCGCTGCATCAATTCAAAAACCGCGATTGCATTTCGCTCGTCGAGATCTCCGGTGGGCTCGTCGGCCAGCAACAATGCCGGCTCTTGCACCAGCGCGCGCGCGATTGCCACACGCTGTTGCTCCCCTCCGGATAACTCCCCCGCACGCTGAGTTGCTCGCGCTTCCAAACCGACTTCGCTGAGCCAGCGTGCAGAAGTTGCGAGCGCCTCACCATACCCTGCACCGCGCATCAGCAGTGGCATCGCCACATTTTCGGCCGCCGTAAAATCGGCCAACAAGTGATGCCGCTGCCAAACAAAACCAATAGAGCGATTGCGATAATCTGCAAGTTCGCATTCCCGAAACGATTCTATCGCTTTCTCTTCGAAGTATACTGTACCGCTCGTCGGCGTGTCTAGCGCGGCCAGCAGGTGAAGCAAAGTACTTTTTCCCGCTCCCGAAGGACCGACGACCGCAATCAATTCTCCTGCTTCGACGCGCACATTAACGCCGGAGAGAACCGTGATTTCGGCCGCGCCGGCGCAATAACTTTTTCGCAAATCACGCGCTTCGATCAGCACGCCGGAGCGTACTTTCGCTTCCGGTCTTGTGCTGGGTGCCGTCGCTGTCGCTTCTGCTCGCATATGTGTCAAATCATTTCTCAATCTCGACCATTCCCAGGAGGGTACAACTTCACCGCCAGATCGCCATTTCCCATCAGTACGAATCTATCACTACCTTAGATGCAATTTTCCCAGACGCGTTTGTTTGGCCAGTCCGGGCCGCTTGCCGAAGGTTCGGAGGGACAATCCTTTTCACTTTATTGCCCTTTGAGTGCCTGTGGATAAACTGGGTCATTTTGTTCTCCACTGGCTCTCACTCCCAAGTCATTGATACGGCGGTGATTGTAGCATAATCCGAATGACTTTCTGCGTCACTCTATACGAGCCTGTATGCCGGCAGCGCTTACGTCATGTATAGGAGCAACCTGCACGCCAAATTCCCGCAGGCAGTATCTTAAAATTTGTTTTTGTGCATATCAATACAGTGTGTTCCACACCGCGCGAAAGGAATTCCAGTACCTTCAATTCCCATCTATGGCAAATTGGAGAAGGCCCGACTCTATCGGCCACAAATTCTTTGGGCCGGTGTCGATTCAGGCGTTCCCCGAACGACTATCTTGTGAAGCAGGATTGAGCTTCGATCAACTTTCACCGGAGGATGCCATGAAATACCTATGCCTTATTTATGACGAAGAAAGCAAGCGAGGGACCATGCCGAAAGAGCAGATGGACGCGATGATGGGAGAATACGGCGCGTTTACCGAAGGAATCAGGAAGAGCGGCAAATACGTCGCGGGCGAAGCGCTACAACCTACTCAGACCGCCACAACCATTCGGGTCCGGCAGGGAAAAATTTCCACGACCGACGGCCCGTTTGCCGAAACGAAGGAGCAGCTCGGAGGCTTCTACCTGATCAATGCGACCGATTTAAATGAAGCGATTCAACTGGCATCACGCATTCCCTCTGCCCGGACAGGCTCGATTGAAGTTCGGCCGATCAGGGTGTTTGACGGACAATAATCGTAAGGGGAGAACGGCCCGACTCCGGGGGAAGCCTTACACAATGACCGGCGATGTAGCCTCGAACGTTCGCGAGAGGATTGATGCACTCTATCGGTCGGACTCGCGGCGCGTCCTCGCCACTCTGATTCGCCTCCTCGGCGGCTTCGATGCCGCCGAGGAGGCGATGCATGATGCCTTCACTGCCGCACTCGATTCGTGGCCGAGCGAAGGAGTTCCGGAGAATCCGCGGGCCTGGCTCATTTCCACAGGACGATTCAAAGCCATCGATCGGCTGCGCCGCGGAGCCCGCTTCGACGCGGCGCTCGCTCGGGCAGCCGAACACCTGGAAGCCATCGCGTCGCCTCCCTCGGATTTTGACGACGACCTGGAGGACGATCGGCTGCGGCTTATTTTTACCTGCTGCCATCCGGCGCTCTCCGCCGACGCGCGCATCGCCCTCACGCTGCGAGAAGTTTGCGGCCTGGAAACCGAGCAGATCGCGCGCGCTTTCCTGATTCCCGCGACAACACTCGCGCAACGCATCGTTCGCGCCAAGGGCAAAATTCGCGACGCGCACATTCCCTATCAGGTACCGTCGCGAGCCGAGCTTCCTGGCCGTCTTGATGTTGTGCTGCACGTGCTCTATCTGGTGTTCAACGAAGGTTACTCGGCCACGTCGGGTGACAACGTCGTTCGGCACGATCTCTCTGCGGAAGCGATTCGCCTGGGGCGTCTGCTGGTCGAGCTTCTGCCCGAACCCGAAGCCATCGGCCTGCTTGCACTGATGTTGCTGCATGATGCGCGACGCCCGGCGCGAACTTCCGCGGAGGGCGAGTTGATTCTGCTGGACGAGCAAGATCGCTCGCTTTGGAATCGTGAACAGATTCAGCAGGGGCTGGCGCTTGTCGATCAGGCACTGGCATCAAGAAGATTTGGACCTTACACCTTGCAGGCAGCCATCGCCGCGTTACACGCGCAAGCCGCAACCGCGGCTGCGACCGATTGGCGGCAAATTGTAGGACTCTACGATGTACTTTTGCGGTTGGAAAATTCGCCCGTCGTGGAGCTAAATCGTGCAGCCGCCATTGCTATGCACGAAGGTCCCGAAACCGGTCTCGCGCTTGTCGATGCAATTTTGGCTCGCGGCGAACTTGCGGACTATTACCTCGCGCACTCCGCAAGGGCTGACCTTTGCCGCCGCCTGGGACGCACGCAGGAAGCAATCGCAGCCTACCAGCGCGCCCTCGCATTGACGACCCAGGCGCCGGAGCGCCGTTTCATCGAACGCCGGCTGGCAGAACTTGGAGCACACCTTGTGTAAATCGACCGACAATTAAACCTGCCGTTCGCCAAATGACAATGCTCTCGTCGAATCTCGATTTACTTGGCGGCCAGTAACCGGTTGGGGTCGACCCGCACGACAACGTACGTAATCGATCCTTCGATCTCGCTAAACCAATGCGGCACGCCCGCGGGAATCACGACCACGTCGCCCGCCTTTATCCGGCGAGACACGCCGCCCTGGATAGCGGTGCCGCTTGCGCCGGGACCATCCTCCAGCTTGACGGAAATGGCGTCAGCCGGTCTCGGCTTCGCATTGACCATCGTGCCCCCGGTCACCAGAGTCCCCGCGCCATCCGTCACGTGATAAATTTCCGACACCTTGTAGTGCACAGCAGCCACACCGGGCGGCGACTGCGGCCGGTGGATTACGCCCACGGCAACGTTGTACCCTCCAGCGTCAACCACGCGAATGTTCGGTTGAGGATTCGTC
>JAOAPW010000413.1 GCA_025463105.1 Candidatus Acidiferrum typicum
TGCAGGTCGCTGGCCGCTACGGCTTCTTCATGTAGCTATCGAAGTAAACGATGGAGTCCTTCACAATCTGGGCCTGAACAGGATCGGGAGCATAGATGCCTTGCGCATTCCGCCTGACAAATATGAATCCGTGTTCATCATGATCGTAAGACTTCCAGGCGACTTCCTTTCCAGCCTCGCGCAAGAGTTCGTAGTTGGCCCTGAAGATCGCCTGGTTGTGATCGCGGTCGCGACCCAGCACCAGGATAGGAGTCTTGATCGATCGGATTCGCTCCGTGGCCACGCTCATATCGATCTGTTTGCGAACCTCTTCAGTCGATTTCTTCTGCATTTCCTCGGTATTGACTGCCACGGTCTCCGGAGGGGGAGGCTCGCCCGGATTGCGGGGCGGAGATTTTCTTGCCAGAAACTCCCCGGATGCAGGCTCGCTGGCGATGCCGGCGCGCAGGCCGTCATATTCGCTGGTGATTTTCATCAGCATTTCGCCGCCGTGGCTCAACCCTACGTAGCCCACCCGGTTCGGATCAACATACGGCAATGTCTTCACATACTTGATGATCGAAATGGCATCGTCATATTCCAGCGGGCCGCGATTGAAAATTTGGCGTCCTTCGCGCCTTTTTTCAACCAGGCGCGCGCCGTAGCTGTTGTTTACTTCCGCGCGGTACCTCATCCATGCCACGGCGTATCCGGCCTTCAGGAATTGTTCCAGTGTCCAGCTTCCGTTCTGCGTCCATTCGCGAATCCACTGAGCGCCGAGGCCGCCATTCATATGCGCGAACAGAATTATGGGAAACGGTCCGTTGCCCGGCGGTTTTCTCAGACCAATGGGCGCATACATCCCATCCACAGTCTCAACGTAAATTAGTTGAACCGGAATGTCGGAGCCTTTCACCGGCTCCGTCACCACTGTAATGGGACTATTAACCGGTTCCTTTAAGAAGATGTGCTCCGGGTCGATGCTGGCATTGCCGGAGGACTGTTGAGCGACCGCCACAGCGGAAAACAGGATCGCCGCCAACGCTGAAAAAAGTAAAACTCTGCGCATCAAAGAGCCTCCTCAAAACGTTTCCAAAATATGTGGGACCGGAGAGCCGCCGGAAGTTTACACCCGACAAGCAATTTAGGAACTGAAAATTGGCCGAAACCTTAAAAGCGCCTCCCAGATTTCTGGGACTGGAATCCTCCGATTCCCTTCGTCTGCGAACCGCAAAACGTTTGGTCATTATCGACGACAACATGGGCCTGGAATGGAGCAGCAGCTTCACGGTTCCGTGGGACTGATCGCGGCAGGACCCGCGCCCGAATGTGGACACGGCTCTAGCTTGTTCAGAGCGCCACACTAAATACAACCTGCCCGGGTGCGTGCACGGATCAAAATCACGTCAAATCCCTCCAGGTGAATAACCTCCAGACTTAGCGCCTTTCAAAAGGAAATTTCCTATCCGGGAAATGTGCATTGCCGGAGTTTCGGGATGGGAAATCAGAATATGCAGTCGGCCCAAGAATAACCCTGTAGCGCGATGATTCTGTGTGCCTTACCAGACCTTAAACATTGGTACCCGCAGTGCAAGTAAAAGCGCAGGAGGCCGTCATGCTCTTGCGCAGCTATTTTCTGCATTACCGTTTGATCCGTGAAGTGATTACCGGCATTGCCATGGTGGGAACCGCGTTGTTGTTCAGTTATCTGATTTTGCAGGCGTGATGTTGGGGCGATTTTACGGGAAGATGATGAGAAAAGGCGTGATGTCCGCATCTGGCTGGATGCGAAAAAGGAAGACCGCGAGAGCGCCGGAAGAGGGTATCGGCGCGCTGGTGCGGGCTTCGGTCCGACGTAGTTCGCTTGGCCAAATTCTGGACTTGGCGGTCCAGGGATTGCTCGAGAGCACTTCCGCAGACCGGGCCGGACTATGGCCGGCCGGCGAACGTCGAGGCGAATCGGGATGCGGGCGAGTGGTCGAATCAACACCGGGGCCTATCCCGGAGCAGTGGAAACATCTCGATATCTCAACGCCCTTTCTTCGCGCGGCGCTGGAAAATCAGGAGCCGTTGCGGGTCGAATTCGGCCGCGACGATTCGATGCCGCGTCTCGGTCCTTTAGTGGGGTTGCTGGGCGCCGTTTGGATTCCGCTCCGTGCAGGCAACCGTACGCTAGGACTGGCCATGGTTGGCTACGCCCGATCGCACGCCGCGTTGCATCTGGATTTGGATTCGCTGCGGGCGCGTGCGGATGAGATCGCGCTGGCCATCGCGCACTACCACGACGTTCGCAAGAGGGAATTGGCGGCCGAAGAAATTCGTTCTCTTGCTCGTCTTTCTCGCGCCATGCTTTGCGGAGTTTCCGCCGAATCCATGCTGCCGCAAATTGCTCGTGCCGCCCGGCATCACCTGCGGGCGGAATTCGTGGCGTTGGGCAGGCATGCGATATCCCCTATGCCCGCGGAGTTCTGGGACGGCGCGGAAGAATGGCGCGCATGGATCCATCAGGAACCTGTGCAGCATTTGTGGCGCCGGGTCCTTGAAGAAGGCAACGAGCTGGAACTAGGCCGCGAGGTTCTTGCGGCCCGGTCAGGCGCCTCGCGAGAGCGGGTCCAGCCCGCACTGGATCGTGTGATCGCTTTTCCTATCGAAGTCCGCCATCGAACGGCCGGCGTGCTGATGGCCGGACTTCTGGCATCGGAAGATTCGGTCGAGGATATGGCGCGCCTGGAATCCTATGCCTTACTCGTGTCCTCCGCCTTGGATCGGGAAGCCATTCGCGAAGAACGGGCGGGGTGGTCTGGGTCCTTCCGCCGAATCGTCGAGGACAGCAGCGAATATCTTGTGTTTGTCGATGAAGAGGGACGCGTGTGCGATGCCAGCCGGGCAGCCAATACTTTTCTGCAGCTCGACTCGGGACGCACAGACGAGATGCGTATCGAAGACCTCTTTGCTGCAGCCGCGCGCAACGCTGTCGTCAAATGGCGCGAGCATGTCGTTCAACACTTTCGGCGCGGAACGAGCGCGGAGCCGTCTGTTATTCCCCTCGAAGCGGCCCTTCTCACGGGTAGCGTCGTCCGGCTGCACTTGCGTTCCGTGGTCGAGGCTTGCGGCAATGACGACCGGCGATGGCTGGTTTATCTTGAGGATTTTGCTTCCCAAAAGGCCCAACTCCAGACGGAAGCAATCCTCAAGACGGAAATGCTCGGCCTCATGGACTCGATCGATTACGGTGTGCTCCTGCTGGATGCGGCGGGAAAAATCCGAATCGTGAGCGACCGCTTCGCCCAGATCATGGGGATGCAGGCGCGCAGCCTGATCGAACTTGGAGCTATCGATGCACTGATTGACAATCTTGCGAGTCGCTTCAGCCATCCGACAGAAGCGGCGGCGCGGTGGCGCGAGCACGTGCGTCGCGGAGACGAAGCGAGTTGGGATGAGCTTGAACTCGTGCGGCCATCGCGCAAGATAGTGGAACGTTTTATGCGGCCTCTCGTGGACGCTGACGGATCGCGCATCGGCTGGCTCGAGGTGTACCGCGACATCACCGGACAAAGACTAATTCAGTCCAAGCTTCTGCAGACGGAAAAGATGGCTGCGCTGGGCCAGCTTGTTTCCGGCATCGCGCACGAACTCAACAACCCTCTGACGAGCATACAAGGGTACGCGCAGCTTCTGGCCACCCGCCGCTCCGCATCGGATCGCAATGCCGATGCCGGACGAATTTCGCTGGAAGCCGCGCGCGCCGCCCGGATCGTCAAGAATCTGCTTTTGTTTTCCAGAGAGGCCAAGCCGGAACGCCGCGCCGTCAATCTGAACGAAGTCATCGAGCGCACGGTCGCCTTGCGCGCTTATGAACTGAAAATTGAAAACATCGCCATGGACCTCTTTTTCGATACCGCGATGCCACAGGCCCTGGCCGATGCCGCCCAGCTGCAACAGGTGGTACTCAATCTGATCGTGAACGCCGAACAGGCCATCCAGCAGGGGCGGCAGCAGGGGGGCGCGCATGGCCGCATCCATATCCGCACTCGTCGTCTTTCCGGCGATCGCATCGGGATGGAAATTTCCGACGACGGTCCCGGCATTCCCGCTGAAATCGTCTCCCGCGTTTTCGATCCGTTCTTTACGACAAAACCGGTGGGAGTGGGCACAGGCCTGGGCCTTTCGATTGTCTATGGAATTGTGCAGGAACACGGCGGCGAGGTCAGCGTCGAGAGCCAGCCGGGGCATGGCGCCAGGCTGAGCGTTGAACTGCCCGCGCTTTCCGGCGCAGCGCTGGAGTTCACGAAAGACGAGCCGGTCACGACATCCTATGCTGTGACGGTGGTTCCTGTGCTTGCCTCCGGCCGCGCCGCGCTTCATGCGGAACATATTTTGGTAGTGGAGGACGAGCCAACCGTATCGGAATTGATTTCCGATGTGATGTCAGAGATGGGGCATCGCGTGGACACGCTGCTCGACAGCCGGGAAGTCTTCGATCGCCTCAAGGAAGGCAAGTATGACCTGATCATCTGCGATTTGAGGATGCCCCACCTGGACGGGCCGGGCCTTTATCGCGAGTTGGTCAGACGGCGAAGTCCCTTCCAGCACAAACTCCTTTTTGTAACCGGGGACACCATGGGTCCGCGCTCACTGGAGTTTCTGAATTCCAACGCTGTGCCGTATCTGGCCAAGCCGTTTTTAGTGGAAGAGTTGAAAGAGGCTGTGCGCAAGGCTCTCACGGCGGCTCTGCTTGCCGGGGATGCTGTCACTGAAGCGGGCTGGTCGCAAGCTGTAGCGGGGGAGAAATGAATTCAACGCGTCGAACGATCTTCATCGTCAGCGCCGATGCCGCGGTGACGCAGGGGTGCATTCACGAACTTGATGCGGCGGGCGGACATTATCTGATGCGCACGGCCGGCTCGGTCGAGCTCGCGCGCCAGGAATTTGATCGCATCACGCCGAGCGTCGTGTTTCTAGACGAGTCAGCCGTGAATGCGTCACCAGGCGGGGATTCGCTGGAATTAGCGGTCGCGCTGCTTACCGAGGCGGCGCCCGTCGTGGTTGCCGCGACGCCGGACAAGCAGGCTCTCCTGGCATTCCTCATCACCTCCGGCGCTGTCGATTTCGTTCCGCGCACGGACCGTTTCTTATCCGTCGCTGCGGGACTGCTCGACCGTCGCGTGCGCATGGCTGAACGGGTCTCGGGAATGATTCATTTTCCAAGCAACGAATCAGCCGGTGATTTTGGAGAAATTCTGCGCCACGAAGTCAATAATCCCCTGACCGGCATCCTCGGCAACACCGAACTGCTTCTCGCCCGGCGCGACCGGCTTCCGGCCTCCGCCATCGAGCGCCTGGAAACCATCGCGGAACTCGCCGTGCGCCTGCGTGAAACCGTCCGCCGCCTCTCAAACGCCTGGGAAGAACATCACGAGACGGCGCGGCCTGCGTAGCCGTGCAGTGATCGCGCTATATCGACTACAACGGTTGCGTGTCCGCCAAGTTTCCTCGTGCTTCTTTCCTTTAAGTCCTGAACAGCACGTCTTCGCGTTGGAAAAGTTTCACGGCGATGGCGATGGCTCCGGCGGCGTAGATGCACGAGGACGCGAAGATCAGGGCGATATATTTCCAGTGATATGTTCCGGTCATGATTTCCTTGCTGATCAGACTCGTGTTCAGCACCGGGACGAGTGCGAGCGCGGCGTTCAGTTCCACGCCTGGCAAAACTGCGGCGACAGCGGGAAGAACTACGACGATCATCAGCGGTGAAATGTAGCTTTGCGCTTCCTTATAACTTTTGGCGAACAATGCGATCGCCAGTAGCGCTGCTGAAAACAGCACTGCCAGAGGCAGAACCATCGTGAACACGGAAATCACCGCTTTGCCTGTCATCGTGATTTGCAGGATTGTGTCAGCGGCGCCGTTGGCCACGCCCTGCAGCAATTTTTTCCCTACGCCAAATGAAACGATCATGGAGATGA
>JAOAPW010000425.1 GCA_025463105.1 Candidatus Acidiferrum typicum
AATCAGTTTCCGCCCAACAAAGGTATAGAGAAAAACATCTAAATCGCTACTGCATATCCAGTAGACAACGGCATACAGGCATTACCCGATATAAAAATACAGTGTTCATGGCATGGTGAATTGTACCTAAAAGGCTTATCAACGAGCTTCGCGCGCCAGAAACGCAGTGCGCCTGTCGTTTTTACGCGGCGCAGACTCCATCGCTAGTGTCCAAATACGTGAATCACGCCATGCATCTACACCAAAGCGAGCAACTGCCGCCTGGCATGGTCGTCTTAGAAATGATTTAACAAGTTTTCACGCCGAGGAAAGCCTTGCTACGTAAATCGTAGAATTATCAATTGCTTCACCCGCCGGAAGCGTACTTCGAGATTCATCCGCGACGACAACTCCGTCCCTTAGCGAGATATTTTTCAGCGACATAGGCGAAATTCGTTCACCCGGCACCACAATTCCAACCAGATTCAGTGGGTCAGCCGCCGAGACGGTTACAATTTCCCCGGTAGGTGCAATTTTGCTCGCAGCCCGGAGCGATTCGATCGCAATGGGAAGCGCGAATTGCTCTCCCAGGAATCCGCTCACGAAGCGCCCCCCGCGAATTTCGCCGCGGTCTTCCAACCGCCGGTATGTGATCAAAAGCTCTCGCCAACGCGGCACCATACTCTCTCGAGCGAGAATTTCTCGGAAAACCACGCCGTAACGTTTCAGTAATGTCCAGCAAATGGCTTCCAGCGTTCGCTCCCGCTCTAAAGCTTCGCCGCCATGCAGAATGGACCAGCGCCCAACGCTGTGCCGGGGACGCGCAGATCGGCCTTTTCCCCTCCCCGCCCGCCGTCGAGGGTCAACCATGGCGCGAATATTATCAAAGCCATCGGCGGTGATCATTCCCGCGGTTACGAGTTCCCATAGTGCTGTTTCCGCCTCCGCTTTGATGATCTTCGTTCCGCGCACGATGTCGGCAAAAAATGAAGCGCCACGCAGGCGCAAATAATCCAACACGTTCCGGGCGCTCTCGCTCAAATTCCCCGGTTCAGTTTCAAGCGTATGCCGCGCAATCATCCAGTCCGCATCCTCTCGGATGAAGAAAGTGATTGGAGCTACGCTTGACGGCACCACGCGGCGACGAATCTGGTCCATACCGTCGGCCATTGAGGGATGGGGCGAGAGACGCCCCCACCCAACGGCGCCGGTCAGGCAAAGCTGGTCGAGAATTTTCGCGTCGTAGTTTGCAATTCGCTTGGCCAGTATCCGACTTTCCCACGCGTTCGCCGGCGCCTCGAAACCCTGCAATTGCTGCAGCGCTTCAAGCGTTCCGCGTTCTCCGAGCAGTTGCGTGCCGGGGGCCACGTGCTGCCAACGGAGAAGCCAGCGCATGAATTGCGCAGCGGTCACAGGCTGAATTTGCTTGCGCAGGGTGCCAACTGTCAGACGGTGAATGCGCGCCAGCAATCGGCGGTCACACCATTCGATTTCGTCACGCGAAGCCTGCGTGAATTGCCCACGCAACACCGAGCCGCTCGCTTCCAGGCGCAGTAGAGTTTGCTCGACATCCGCCGCCGTAAGACCGAGCAGTTCGCTTAAAGCAGATTTCGTTGCCGGGCCAATATGCGAGAGCCATCCGCCGAGACATGAAACCAAAACATTTTCGCGCAGCACCGATTCGCAATTCACATCCGGCAATTCTGATTCACAAATTGCATGAGGAAACAAAACTAAAAACTGTTTAGCCTTTTCAGCCGCGACCCAGTAGATCTTGTTAGCAGATTGCGCTCGCGCTGCCCTGCGACCGGCAACGAGTTCGTCAAAATAACTTTGCCAGCCGGCAGTTGCCGCGCTCGGCAGCGGCGCCAAAGCGTTGTGCGGCGCTTCTGGAAAAGCCACAAAATCCTGTAAAACATCGTGAAGTTCATCCGCCGAACGCACGTCCGGCCAGGATTCCTCGCGCACCTCGGCAATCGCATTGGGGTCCAACCGGCCTATTTCCGAAAGCACGGATTCGGGCAAGGAGCGGCGCATTTCCACGGCCCGGGCGCGGCGCTCTTCCAGCGGCGCATCATCGAGGTAGGCGTAGGGATTTGCATTCAGTATCTCGTGCGAAAATTGCGATGGAACAGGTGTGTCAACGGCGAGGCATTGGATATCTCCTGAGGCGATCGCCGACAGCATCGCTTTGAGGCCTTCGACGTCCATCGCTTCCGTCAGAGAATCCTTCATCGCTTCGTGTACCAGCGGATGGTGAGGGATCACGATTTCGCCGGAAATATTTTCCTGGCATGCGAGCGCTTGGGGAAACACAGCGGCAAGCAGATCGTCGGACCGCATGCGCTGAATCGGAGGCGGCACTTTTTTTCCGCCCATGAATCGCAAAAGCGCCAGCGCGCGGCCAGCCGCCCATCGCCAGCGCGTCGCGAAGATCGGAGAATCCAGGACTGCCTGCTCGAGCAGTTGCTCGACGCTGGCGCTATGCAGGAAACGAAAAACATCAGCAAGAGGAAAACTGTGTTGCTCGCTCAAAGAAATATTCAATCCATTGTCGGTGGCCGCGGCCTGAAGTTCGAAATTAAACGAACGGCAGAAACGTTTGCGTAACGCCAGGCCCCAGGCCTTGTTAATACGTCCGCCGAAGGGCGCATGAATGACCAGCTGCATGCCGCCGCTTTCATCGAAAAAACGCTCCGCGATGATCGTCCGTTGAGTGGGAACAGCGCCTAAGATCGCGCGGCCCGCCAAAATATATTCCACGATCTGCTCGGCGCCGCTCCGATCAAGGCCGCATTCCGCGAGCAGCCAATCTATTGCCGAATTTCGGGAGGATGAATGAACCAAATTTCCTTCGCCGCTGGAGACGGACGCATCATCAAGCCGGGAAGTTACTTGTTCTCTCAGTTCAGCGACCTGCTGCGACAGCTCCGGTGTCCGCGAAGGCGCCTCGCCTCTCCAGAAAGGAACGTTTGGCGGCGCGCCTTTGGCATCTTCCACCAACACTGATCCGGCCTGTACGCGGCGAATCCGCCAGGAATTATTTCCCAGAAGCATGATGTCGCCCCGCAA
>JAOAPW010000424.1 GCA_025463105.1 Candidatus Acidiferrum typicum
CGCGAAGCGTGGTCGAGTGAATCCACCGGGCCGAGCGTGTATTGAATATCGCGCTCGGGATCAATATTGTTGAAAACCTTGAGCACCACTTCCCCGATATCCTGCACGTTTACATCTTCATCGACGACGACGATGCACTTGGTAAACATGGCCTGGCCCAGCGCCCAGATGCCGCTCATTACCTTGCGCGCGTGTCCGGGATAGGACTTGCGGATGGAAACGATCATCAGGTTATGAAACACACCTTCTACGGGCAGATTTACGTCCACGATTTCCGGCAGGGTTAGCCGCATCAGGGGCAGGAAGATGCGTTCCACGGCTTTGCCCATCCAGGCATCTTCCATGGGCGGCTTGCCTACGATGGTGGTGGCGTAAATCGGGTTCTTGCGGTGGGTGATGCAGGTGACGTGAAAGACCGGGTACTCATCTTCCAGCGAATAGAAACCGGTGTGATCGCCGAATGGGCCTTCGGTACGCAGCTCGTCGAGTTTGACGTAACCTTCTAGAACGATTTCTGCCGAGGCCGGAACTTCCAGATCGACGGTTTCACACTTCACCAGTTCGACCGGTTTCTGGCGGAGGAAGCCGGCAATGATGAATTCTTCAATCTCCGGCGGCGCGGGGACGATGGCGGAAAAAGTGAGGGCCGGCTCAGTGCCGATGGCGACGGCGACTTCCATGATTCCGCTGGGACGATCACCGGGGGCAAGCATGGAGCCTCCGCCGGAGCGGGCCATGATATCGACGCCAGCGCGTCTCTGCACAGGCGAGAGTGCCCTTGCCCCATGAGTCTTGCCAGCGCCAGCACCTTCGATATTTCTGCTTGCGGAACCCTGGCGCAGCAGGTCGCGGTAATGCTCGGCCGCAACTTATTGGCGCTGCCAGTGCATGCCGGCGGTGGTGGCGTCATAGATCTGGATACGGTACATGCCGGTGTTGCGCTTCCCTGTTTTGGGATCGCGGGTGATGACGCAGGGCAGAGTGATGAAGCGTCCACCATCCTGCGGCCAGCATTGCAGAATGGGAAAGTCGAGGAGCGAAAAGTTTTCTTTCTTGATTACCTCTTTGCACGGACCGGTGGGAACGACTTTGGGGAAAAACTTGCCCATATCGGCGAGCATGGGGAGCATTTTCAGCTTTTCCAGAAAGCCTTCCGGGGACTTCATGTTGAGTAGCTGGCGGATGCGCTCGGCAATTTCGTCCAGCGAATCCACACCCAGGGCCATCTGCATGCGGCGCTCTGACCCAAATTGGTTGATGAGCACGGGGACGCCGTTGCCGCCCTTTACATTTTCAAATAGCAGCGCGGGCCCGCCGGGGCGTCCATATTTTTTGGCTGCGCCCTTCGAGACGCGGTCGGCGATTTCGGTGATCTCAAGGATGGGATCGACCTCGGTGCGGATGCGTTTGAGTTCGCCGGCTTTATCCAGGGCTGACAGCCAATCACGTAAGTCGTCGAATGCCAAATAGATCTCCTCTGGAACTGGCGATTATATAAGGAGCGGTGAGCGGTAAGGCAGGACTTGTTTACCGCAAAGGGCGCGAAGGACGCAAAGACATATGGCTTTGTGAACAGATGCGGTGAGGCAAACCCTCTAATTAATGGGCAGGCCACGATCAGCACCGGCAGGAGTGGCTATGCCACAAGGGCTGTTCAAGCGTCTGCCCTCATTCTGCAAGTGGGAAATTTTTGGAACCTTTCAGCCGCTTGCAACGTTTTATGGTTGCGGGCAAGAGGGACCAAGGTTTCAGGTGTGGAAGGAACAAAATAGGCATGCGAGCGCCGAGGGTTCTCTTCGTATTTGTCCTGATAGCTTCTCTATCGCTTGTGGCAACCGGCCAAGACGAAACAAGCACGGCGCCAACCGTGGCGCAATGGGTCAACGCCAAATATGCTGATCCGAAGCCATGCAGCAATGGGTGGCACATCGCTCTGGATGCGGTTGGTAATCCTGTGAATAGTCTCGGCGCCGAAGCAACCACCAAGAGGTCGCAGCCACCGATTGGGAGCTTGGCCGCAGGTATTCCAGCGGTTCCAATCAATCCTCCGACTTTGATTTTTCCGCCTTCGAGGCCTGAGCCCATGAAGCTTCGATATGTATATTTTGAGACTTTCTTCTACATGATTGGGGCTTACAACCGGTGGGCTGAGCAAGCCGAGAAGGCAGGAAAGCACGCAGAAGCTGCGGCGTGGCGCACGAGTCACCAAAGGACGGCCGGACTCAACGACGCCGAAGGCGAGGTCCTGCAGGAGATCGCGCACGACTGCAACTGCGCAGTGAACGAACTGGACGCAAAAATGAATGCGGATGCCGAGAAATTTCGCACCCAAATTGTTCCTGGCGCGACAGTGATGGTCCCAGCAGATTTCTACCAGATGTTTGAAGACCGCAAGACGATCGTCATTCACCATGTCGAACAGCTCAGGCTGGCCCTCGGAGATACCTCTTTCAAGAAACTGGAAACCTATGTTCTCTCTATGTATCCTGCGCCAAAGAGTATAGCTAAGCCGTCGCCTCCGTCCACGACCGGGAAAGACCGAGCGGAGAACAAATGACCAATCGCCCTCTCCCTGAGCGCTTTGGAACGTAAGTGACGTGAGTCAGGCCAGTTCTTCTTCCCCGACAACCTGAAAGCAGCAGCCCTCATCCTAGTCTTCGAGCAAACCAGGTTTCGAGTAATCATCTCAGGAGTTCCCGGTTCCATGGCCACAGCAATCAAGAACGAAAGCCAATAGATTGATGCATTCTTAAAATTAACTTTACGGCCCGCTTCGGCGTCAGACATTATCCCCATGCTTAGCTCGTTCAGACCGCAACAGCGGCAGGATTTTGTGGAACTGGCAGACTCCAATCACGTGGTGATCCGCGCATTCGAGGTGCTGAATCGCGTTGCCGGGAACCAGGGCAACAATGATATCCAGGCATGGGCGGTAGAGGTATTGTCCAAGGAGCGCGCCCGCATCTCTAATGCGTTGAACCATTTGGAAAAGGTCTGTAATGCTCTGGAAGAAGAAGGGTGCCCTACTGTTGTGATGAAAACGCTGGACCACTGGCCTGATCTGGGCAATGACCTTGACCTGGTTTCTACGGGCTCCAAGACGAAGATTGTGAATGTATTTACCAAGCGGCTTGGCGGCAAGATTGAGGCGCGGAGCTGGGGGGACCGGCTGGCCTGCAAGTGGAATTTCTCCATCCCGGGACTGCCGGAATCGATTGAGACGCACATTGGCCGCCTGGGCCAGACGGGCGAGCATATTGGCCTGGCCAAGAGGTGCATCGAGCGACGCGTGACTATGCGATTGAATGGAAACACGTTCTATGTGCCGGCGCCGGAAGAGCGGATCTTTGCCGCCACGTTGCAGCGCATGTATCGCCACTTTTACTTCCGCGTTTGCGACATCCTGAACGCGACAGCGATTATTGAGTCCGGCAAGGTGGATTTCCGCGAATTGCGCGCCGCCGCCACGGTGGCCGGCATCTGGCCTGGCGTTGCCAGCTTTCTAAAGATTGTTTCCGATTATGTTCAACGCTATCGCGGTACGCCACTTGAGCTCCCTACAGATGTTGTTAAGGACGCAACCGTGAATGGCGACAAAATCTATACCCGCGCGCGCTTTCTGAGGCTGCCCATCATGCCTTACGGGGCGAGGCTTTACACGCAGCAGATTACGCAGGCAGCGTTTAGCGGCAATGTGCCAGCCACGTTCCGCCTGAGCCTGCTGCCACCGTTGGCATCGGCGGCGGCCGTGGCGTTCAGGATTACCGGCAGCGATAAAGGTGTCTGGTAAACGGGTCCGTTTCATCCTTGAAAGACAGAAAGAGCGACGGTTTTGCCGTCGCTCTTTTTGCTTGCGTCAACC
>JAOAPW010000446.1 GCA_025463105.1 Candidatus Acidiferrum typicum
CGCCAGCACCATAGCTTCCGCGGCAGCCACATTGTGAATTGCAACCAGCAGGTTTGCGACGAATTTCATTTTCGAGCCTGCGCTGAATGCGCCGACGTAATAATGGGCGCGCGCGAAGCCATCCAGAGCCGGTGAAACCCGGCGATAACTCTTGCGGTCGCCGCTCGCGTACACCACCAAATCCTTCGCGCGCGCCTGGGCTCCTGTGCCGCTCAAAGTGCAATCCAGCAGGATCACGCCGCGTGCGGCGAGAATCTTGCGCGCCTCTTCTTTTACCGGAATCGGTAGCGTGCTCGTTTCAACGACAATTTGGTGGACCTTCGCCGATTTTACGAGCTCGGCAGCCGTGTCCAGCAATGCCTCGGAAGAAGGCAGCGACGTTACCAGGATGTCGCATTTCTTGGCCACTTCTCGGCAACTATTCGCGGCGGTTCCTCCCGCCTTGCGAAGATCTTTACGGCGGCGCGGCAGTACGTCATAACCCACAACTTTGTAGCCCGCGCGGATAAGACTGGCGGACATCGCCGATCCCATAATTCCCAGCCCGATCATCCCGATAGCTCTTGACTCCATGGCTCTCCCTCTGTTTTTTAAACGTGATAATACGGTAGGACAGACATTCTTGTCTGTCCAGTTCGATTGCCACAGCAAACCCCGGACAGGCAGGAGTGCCTGTCCTACGAGACCGACAGCAGCCATGCTAATGAGAAAAGGCGGTGAGGTCTTGAATTGCAGGTGGTAGTCTATTTGTTTGCGTGAATGCTGTTAATCTTTCTTGTGGGGGTGTACGGGACATGGCAAGTGGTAAATCGAACGTAACACTTGACGACATTAATGCTTCTGCGGAGCGACTGAAGAATTGGGGGCGCTGGGGCGCTGATGATGAAATAGGAACGCTCAATAATATTTCGCCGCAGGATATCGTCAACGCGGCACGGCTCATCCGTAAAGGAAAAGTTTTCTCCCTGGCGCTGAATTTTGACAATAAAGGTCCGCAGAACGGCCTTTGGGGCAATCGCGTCAATCCCATCCATACGATGCTCGCGACCGGGACAGACGCGGTAGCCGGCCGTCAGGAATCCATGAAGTTGCGCTACGCGGACGACATGGTTTCCATGCCCTTGCAATGCGGCACACAATGGGACGCGCTGGGCCATATTTTCTTCGGCGAAAAAATGTGGAATGGATACGACGCTCGACTGGTCGATGCGAATGGCGCGCACAAAAACGGAATCGAAAAAACAAGGGACAAGATGGTCGGACGCGGCGTACTTCTCGACGTCGCCCGGCATAAGGGAGTCGAATCTCTGGAAGACGGCTATGGCATCTCGACCGCCGAGCTGGAAAAATGTGCAGCCGATCAGGGCGTGGAAGTACAGCGCGGCGATTTTGTGATTGTGCGCACTGGACACATGGAGCGCTGTCTCAAGTCCGGCGATTGGGGCGGCTATGCGGGCGGCAACGCGCCGGGCCTCCGATTTGAGACTGCCGAATGGATTCGCCGCACGGATATGGCGGCAATTTGCGCGGATACCTGGGGCTGCGAGGTTCGGCCAAATGAATCAGACGTGGCCAGCCAGCCTTGGCATTGGATTGTAATCCCCATGATCGGCATCAGCATGGGTGAGATTTTTTATCTGAAGGATCTTGCCGCGGACTGCGCGAGTGATCATGTATATGAATTCTTTTTCTGCGCCCCTCCGTTGCCCATCACACGGGCCGTGGGATCGCCGGTAAATCCGATTGCCATCAAATAATACGGCTCTGCAGAACGGGCGGAACACGACTTGACGCTCGCCGCCAAGCCGTCGTAACCTCCGACGTACAATCGCACGCTTACGTAAATCATTTAGAAATGAATCCGAGGGAGGAAACACATGAAACGAATGTTGAAAGTTGTTGCGATCCTGTTCATCACGTTGACTGCCGCAGGAATGGTATCGGCGCAGAGTGACGCATTTGTGGGCACCTGGAAACTCGACGTCGCAAAATCGAAATACGATCCGGGCCCGGCGCCGAAGAGCCAGACGCGAACCTGGGATGCCTCCGGAAAGGTCACCGTTGAGGGGATCAACGCAGCTGGGAAACCCGTCACCTACGGATACCCCATCATGAACGATGGGAAGGATTATCCAACCATGGGGTCAGTACCAAATGGCGCGGACATGATCTCCAGCAAGAAAGTTGGTCCCAACACGGTTGAAGTAAATTTCAAGCGAGGTGGTAAACCCGCCGAAACAACGAAGTTCACGGTCTCCGATGGCGGCAAAGTGTTGACGATTTCGGCCAAGGGAACGAATCCGGACGGCTCGGCATTTAACAATGTAACCGTCTGGGAAAAGCAGTAGAGCTTTTTCGAGCAGTATAAGACGCAATGAAACTTCGCGGCCGTTCTGACGTTGTGAAGCACTGTTCCTGAGGAACGATGCCAATACGCAATCTCAGGATGGTCGCGAAGTGATTGCTTTAACCGCCGCAACCTTTGCCTCTGAGACTAATCAGTCTTGTCCGATAGATTTAAACCTAGAAGAAAAAAGCGTCAAATCACGACGAATTGGTGGGCCTGGGTGGACTTGAACCACCGACCTCACCCTTATCAGGGGTGCGCTCTAGCCACCTGAGCTACAGGCCCAACTCGAAGAACTGCTACTTGCGTCGACAAACATCATAGCGGGCCGTGAAGGAATGGGTCAAGTTAAAGAGACTGGTGGAAGACATCGCACCCTTGCTTGAACCGCAAGGATGCGGCACCCGAAACCGAGGAATCACCGAAAGGCTGCGCCACCCGCCACAACAAAGGTTGGGATAAAACTTGATGGCCCGGCATCGTTACGACTGCCGGGTCCGCAGTCTATTTCTTAGATGATTTCTGTACGATCTTCTGCGCTGCTGCGAGAAATTTGCGAAGTTCAGCCTCTAGAACTTTGCTTATTCTCTCGCTTCTGCGATGACCGTGGGCCACGCGACTGACATACGAAGGATCAATTCCTAGCTGCCTAGCGATGCGAGCGTACAGGCCTCTTGGTATTACATAGACGCGACGGGCCGTCACGGTTTGACCTTTTCTTCGGCCATGAACCGCACCATTTGCTCCTTCAATTGTGCATCCACTTCGTCCGCGATGGTCGCAACGTCGGAAAGCAGCAGGCTCATTTTCAAACGCTCTACGCTCTTGTGCAGCGTAGAAAAAATGCTGACCTGCAATAGCCGAGACTCCTGTACTGCCATCGCTACCGTGTAGCCTTGCTTATGGCGCAATTCCCCATGTTCGGCAGCCGCCTTTGAAACCGGAGCTTTAATTCCTGCGCGCAGACGCAAACGCGCAACGAC
>JAOAPW010000455.1 GCA_025463105.1 Candidatus Acidiferrum typicum
CGCCACGCGCTGCGAGAATGGCCGTAGGAAGCACGGCGGCAATTCCCGTGACCAGGAGCGCGCGGCCCGGTGTTTCGTTTCGCAAATGCGTTGCGCGTAGCGAGCGGTGCGCCAGGCTCGTATGCGACATCAGAAGCAGCACACGCGCCGCCGCGGTAATACACGCGAGTGTGCACGCAAACATACTCACGAGTGCGCCGATGTCAATCAACAATCCCAGGAACGGAACTCCGCCCACCACTGCCAGCACGCGCATCGGAGCTTCGCTCTTGCCCAGGTCGTAGCCGGCGCTGCGCAGGCCAAGCAGCTCCGTATAGGCGCAGATGATAAAGATACTTCCTGCGAGGAGAGCACTCTGGAGCACAGCTCGCGGAATTGTCTTCAAGGGATTGCGCGCCTCAGCTCCCAGCGTGGTGGCGCTCTCAAATCCCACAAAACTAAAAAGTGCCATGACCAGGCCTAGCCGCAGGCCGCTCCCCGTCATGCCACGAAGTCGAAATTGCTCCCAGTCCAGATGCAAGCCATGCCGCACGAGCACCAGCACAACAACGATGAGAATCAGCGACACAGAGACCGCTTCGATCCACAACATCAACCGCGCGGAGATCTTCACATCACGCCAGGCAATCCAAACGGAAATTCCCGTGACCAGAATTGACAAAAAGACGGCGGAGACGCCGTGTCCCGTCGCGTCGCGGAATAAGAGAGTGCCGTAGTGATAAAAACCCGCAATCACGCTCGATCCGGTTGCAACATAGGCGAGAAGTAAGCTCCAGGCGGCGATTGCTCCGACCCCTGGCGGGAGAACCGTCGAAGCGTAGGAGTAGAGAGAGCCGGGCGAAGCAGAGTAACGCGCAAACTTGCTCACACATAACGCCACGAGCAAGATTGCAGAAGTCGCCAAAACATAGGCGAGCCACGTACCGTTGCCGGACAGTGCACAGACCAGCGGTATGGTAGCCACTGGGGTAGCGGTGGGAGCGATCGTCGACACGGACTGCGCAAGCGTCTCCAGCGGCGACAGGACTCCCTGCCGCAATCCATAACTTGCGGCCTGCTGGAGTTCTCCAGCTCCCGCGCTCTCTGCAATCTCTTTGACCATGCCGTACCATACATGCCCAGCGATTCTGACGCAACGCCGAAGCTCGGATATCACCCATAGTAAATTTGCATGGTCCACTTCCCCGGGAGTGGACTTCTCTGAATATGGCGCTTTTAGCGTGGTTCACGTGACGAATTGCCACTCTCCGAGAAGTGCGTTTAGTAGGCGTAATCATCACCACCTGTCCGCTCGACCAGTAGATCAAGGCGTACGGGATTTCATACATTGAGCCCAGGTTAAGACACGTCGTCCCCATTAACTTTCTGACCCGCGACGTGTTCCGCTGATCTGTTGCTTTCAATAAAACGTTGGCCTGGTTAATGCCGCTTTAAATGAGCGCAGGCTTGCCGGAAGGTGTTACATGAAACGGACTTTCCTCTTCCTGGTCGGATTTGTAATCTTGTTTTGCCCAGCGGCCGCTCGTATTCAATCTGGGGTATTGGCAACGCCCGAATTTCACACGCAAGCTGAGGCCGAGACGTTCTTCGGTACAATTCTGAGAAATGGCCCTAACTTTGTGTTGAGCGATTCCGCCACCAAGTCTAAGTACAGGCTCGACAACCCACAAATGGCGAGTCGATACGAAGGGATCACAGTAAAAGTTACTGGCTCAATCGATGTGGACAACAATTTAATTCACGTCGAAGCGATTCAGCCAATCGTTTAAACCTACCCGAATCCTGGCAAATATTATCCCGCGAAGCGCGACTGAATTGATGCCACCAGGCGGTAAGCCCACAGCATCTATCCCATTGACTGGAAATTCCGGGGCGCGGTCGACCGAAACGAGATCAGAGCACAGCTACCGCGTCAAGGCAGCCCAGCGATATGTGACGGTCAGAATCGCACCTCTCCTTGGGTGGTTCTGATCCGATGGAGGCAGATATGGCAGTTAAGCTAAACAAAAACGCATTTAGCCACGCTAAGACGTTGGTGAGCGAAAATCACGTTGTAAGGGACGAAAGGGACGCGTGGAGCGAAGATCAGCCGTCCGCCCACCAGGAGAACGAGTTCATCGAGCGGCATGGATTTCGTGAATATGCAAAATGGCATCTTGGGATTGATGATGCGGAACCCGAGGAGGTTAAAAAAAGATATAAATTCCCCTATGGGGACTTCGTGGACGTCCATCGCTGTGCCGTAATTTCCGCGGAGAGTAGAGCAGGACAATATAAACATCTCGACATTGAGCGAGCGGCCGCTGACCTGCATGAAATGATTGACGCGAAAGAGACGACGACGGCGCCGAGCAAGCGCAAGCATCACGCGGCGTGAGTTCTAAACTGGCTGAGGGCTATTGCCACAGGTCATTGAATACAAAGCACGGGAGAAGTGGTGCGCCCGAAGAGATTCGAACTCCCGGCCTTCTGGTTCGTAGGCATAGGACATGGCCTTTTCAAAGTTGACCTTCTGGCCTGTTGATTTCGTCCCCGCTAATAGTCTACAATGTAGAACATATCGTCGTCAGACGGTAAATCCAAAGCAGGAGAGCGCGGTATGGATAAACGCGACCATCTGGGTGAGTTCGAACAGCTAGTACTTTTAGGCATTCTCAGATTAGGGAATGACGCATATGGTATGACCATCCGCCGGGAAATCGAAACGCGGACGAGACGAACTACCTCCATTGGAGCGTTGTACTTGACCCTTGAACGTATGGAGGAAAAAGGTTTGATCCGCTCTGAGCTTGGCGAGGCAACGGCAGAACGCGGTGGACGAGCCAAGCGGTTCTTCACCGTAAATCCAAGCGGCCGGGAGGCATTAAAACAGTCCCTTCATCGATTGCGCAGAATGGCGGAAGGGCACTTCCCGGTTCCGGAGGTCATATGAAGCTAAGGCTCAAGATACTGAAGATCGCCATTTCGGTCATCCGGTTGCGTCGCTTGCGCCTCATGGTCATATTACGCGCTCTGGATCCCGTAGTGAATTTAGTTTGTTGGGTGAGCAAGATCCGAACACACCGAAAGTTTGAAATATTGATATCTGATTTTGATAATTGTCTAGAACGATCAACTTCTATTCAGAACCAACTTCGAACCATCGGCAGTCTAAATCAAGAACAAAAACAGAATCTGTTGGCAGCAGCAGCGGCAATGCTGAAAGAGTCCGAATATCTCCAGGGCCGCTGTTCGACGTTTGCTGGCCCTCGTCCACTGGGAGCTAATACGCTGACATACGTTTTGGGTCATTTGAAATACAGCTCGACCAATCTAGGACGAAAAAACGAGTCGCTTGAGAGGATCATACTAAACGCTGAGTCTGATACTTTCTTTCGCGATGTTTTGCTGTGGCTCATCGTTCCTAGCGCGCAGAGTGAGGAACTCATCGGTGATTTAACTGAAGAATATCATCTTCGAATTTCGACAGAGGGAGAGGCCGATGCAAGGGCATGGCATCGCGAGCAGGTCATTAAAAGCGTTGGAGATTACCTCTGGAAGCACCTTGAACACCTTGCTGCGCTAAAGTTCTTAATTGATTGCATTCGCTGGGGGTTCAGAAGCTGACTATGAATGCATACACTAGCTAGATGCTTCTAAGCGTGCCGATTCCCGGCCCGGTACACACCGAGACTTGTGGAGAGTTTTTGTATTTACGGTTTCGGACTCACGATTTATCAACGCGGCTGTGCGCCCTTCTATCGAAACTACCAGACTAACGGTGTTTTCTAAGTGCGGCGATCCGAGCCAGAAAGATCGGACCGCGATTGGACGGAGCACAAATTAAAAAGGGCCGCTTTTGGCGACTCTCTTAAAACGATTTGTTTTATTGCGGAGAAATGGTGCGCCCGGAGAGATTCGAACTCCCGGCCTTCTCGTTTCCGCCTGCGGCGGACTCTATCCAGCTGGCGTGCAACCGACAACAGGCGCTTGAGTTCCTGCCGGCCCAGGCCGGTCTTCAAAAATCGCTCGCGCCTCATCGCTTCTGCTTTCGTCGGAAAGTTTTCCTGGCGGATTAGCTTCCACGGCCCGCAGTTCTTAGTCGATTTCGGACAAAAAATAAAGGCGGCGGGGATGAGGTCGATCTTACGTGAAATTTTCGTGGTGACGCTGCTTGAAACCGAGCTGTCAGCCTAAATAAAAAATAAATAATGACGCCCTACTTCGTTGCTGTTATGCCGGAGACATGTATTGTCTGCGTAGCTTTGTCGTAAGTGCCGGTAACCTTGACGTTCTGTTCGGCAAAAGGGGCGGGCTTTTTCTGATCGTCCAGTTCATAGATAGTTTTCGTTGCTGGGTCGAGGAGTACATACGCGCCGCCCGCCTTCACGCAAGCAGGAATGCATTCTTTCGTAGTCGGGGAATTGTGTCTCTTCATCATCATTTCGTGCGAATTCGCCTTCGCGCAATATCGATCCGTTATAATGCCACTAAAGCTACTTTCTTTTTGAGCAGCGAAGCTAACACCGAGCAGCGCAAGCACCGCGACAAGCCCAAGCGCAAGTTTGTTCATGAGGCAGCCTCCATCGAAATGCACCTTGCGTTAGACCATATGCCTGCTGCGCCTCGTGAGTCAATCTCCGGCCGGCACTGCGGCGATGGTCTGCGGAAAAGGCCAACGATAAGCTGAAAGAGTAGCGGGAATGACACCTATTCCTGGTGGATGACATCCAATTGGGCGTGAGCTTTTTCCTCAGGAGACCTGAATGGACCGAGAACCCCGCAATAACCACTTTCATATCCACTGGATTAAGAAGAAAATTTTAGACTGGGAACCTTTCGATACCCACGCCGATGCACAGGCGCGCGCTCAAGAACTTGCAGGCCCGAACGAAATCTTCACGGTTGAAGAGCTTTCCGTGAAGTGTCCCGTATGCGGAGGCAAGGCTGCCACGGCGAATTAAGCCGAATTTCGCAACCCTGGAATGGAATGAAGCCCCTCAGCGTCAGTGTCGCTCCGCTATGCGACACAGGGTAGCAGTGTAATCACTTCGGCCCGAACCACTCCGCGAAGCCGGCGGCGCAGGGGTGTAAAATCGAGCCATGAAAAAGGGACGCGTCGTCGCCTTCTTTCTCTTGATCGGTCTTGCTCGGCCGGTCTTCGCGCAGCAAGCCTACAAACCGGCCAAAGTCGCTTCGGCAGGGGATGCATACATTCCCTTCCAGGTCATGGTCGATGGATTCTTTGTTTTCGACGTGTTCCTGAACGACGATGGCACAATACAGCACGTTGACGCTCTGCGGAACCCCGGAGCGATGCCTGGCGCTGCCAAGACATCCATAAGCAGTTGGAAATTCCA
>JAOAPW010000502.1 GCA_025463105.1 Candidatus Acidiferrum typicum
TTTCTACGTAGAGAAGGGTCAATGCCTAGCATGCGGAGTTCCTCACGTTGTAGCCTGACCTAGTTGGCTGGACAGACGAGAAGGTGCAGCACTGCTTTTGGAAGAAACAGCCAGAGACCCCGGCAGAACTCGAACGAGCCATTGCGGTTCTGGAAGCCCAAGAATTGGAATGCCACCGATATGCAGAACCGACCCTTCAATTCTTAATCGGGTCAGCCTAAAACCGCAGGTTCTTGTCATCTGACGAGAACAGATGGGATGGGAAGGCCGGTCTCCGACGGGATGCGATAGGCTCCCAAGTTATCGACGCGCTCGAAGCGCAAGAGATAAAGGAGACCGGCCTTCTCTTCCCATCTGTTTACAACAGCTACTTCCGGAGCCCGTCATCCGCTCGATAAATATCCGGATGCAATCGGCTCCACAACGCGGGTCTGTTCGTTTGGCACTTGGGCTCCTGCTCACCGCGACCGTGACTTATAGAATCGGGCAGCTCGCCGGTGCTGTTGGTATGTCAATCCGACGCGGCGCACCGCTAGCAACGAGCTGCACCGCAAGGCCTGTCGCTACAATCCCGCCTTCGTTCCGGATAAGGTGTTCGTCGTTCCCGCTATCCACCAAGGTGGGACCATTTGCTGTGCCCGGTCCGTACACTTCTGGCGTACAGTCAGAATGATACTGAGTTACCTGTCCAGACGTGATCACGATCAGGCTGTGGCCAGGATGGCGATGCCAGCCGGTGCTCCCACCAGGTTGCCAGGTGTTGCTCTGCAGGTATAGGTCTGACGGTCCCTCGGTCTTTTGAAACGATAACCAAGTATCGTTGGGGAATGTGGGTGCAAGCTGTCGAAGCTGGTCCCGAGTGAGGTGGTTAAAGACTTGAAAACTCGCGAAAGTGGCAGTGAAAGGGATTAGGTTTTGGCCGCTGAATCCGGAAGCCCGTGTCGCTCGGGCAGATTCCACATTATAGATCGCCCCAACGCCAACTGCGGCAATGCACAGTACCGACCAGGTTAATTTACGTCGCATATTTGACAGACCTCCAAGTCTGGGTAATGAGCTGCAGTTATTGCTCATCACGCTCGGCAATTGCAATGCAGGTTCTCTAAAGGCGGGATAAATTTCATATAAATCCCTAAGTTGATCGTGCAGTTGCTTCTTATGAGATAGTCGGGCATGATTTCACCAACCTAGACCAGGAAATTTGCGAGTATTCTACGGCCCAGGAATTCCAATTCGGCGATTTCAGACTCGATGGGTCCAGTTATCAGCTGCGACGGGGCGAAGATCTCCTGCGCTTGGAGAAACTCCCCATGGACTTGCTCATCTTCCTGGTCCAGCGGCGCGGGGAACTGGTATCCCGCGACCAGATCGCTGAGCGCCTTTGGGGCAAGGACGTTTTCCTTGATGTCGATCACAGCATCAACGTCGCGATCCGCAAGATCCGGACCGTGCTGCGGGACGACCCTGAGAAGCCTCGTTTTGTCGAAACCGTAATTGGAAGGGGATACCGCTTTGCCGCCTCAGTCGTTTGCAGCAATGGCGATTCCCAGTCGCAAACGCAATCTCTCCCACATCCGGCTCACGCCGCTGCCGAGTCTGCGGTTCCACGAACCTCGGTTCCGCTTAAGAAAGAAAGAGTCTCTTCGGCCCGAATGCTGCTTGGCGGATTAGCCGTGGTAGCGTTCTTAGCTGTCGCTTGGGTGTTGATCGGCGGCGGCAGCGCCAAGAGCACAACAAAGCCGCCTATCCGATCGATTGCCGTGCTGCCTCTGAAAAATCTCTCTGGCGATCCAATCCAGGACTACCTCGCCGACGGGATGACCGAGGAGCTGATCGGACACCTCGCCCAGCTACACGACCTGCGCGTCATTTCCCGCACCTCGGCCATGCACTTTAAGGACACGCAGCTCTCGGTGCCAGAGATTGCCAAAACGCTGGGGGTGGATGCCATTGTGGAAGGCTCCGTGATGCGAGACGGCAATCGGATTCGCGTCCATGCTCAGCTGATTCGCGCCGCGACCGACGAACATTTCTGGTCAGAAACCTACGATCGCGAGTCGCGCGACGTGCTTACTCTCGAGAGCGAAGTAGCGCAATCGATCGCGGAAAAAGTCGAGGTAACGATCACCGCCAAGGAGCGCGAGAGACTTGCCGCAGTGCCGTCCGTCTCGCCTGAAGTGTATGAAAGTTATCTTAAGGGCCGTTTCGTTTTGGGCAAAAGCAACAACGCAGCCGACATCGAGGAAAGTATTGGTTATTTCGACCAGGCGATAAAAAAAGACCCGACGTTCGCACCAGCCTACGTTGGCCTGGCAAACGCATATGACGAACTCGGCTCAATTTTTATCGGGGCTCCCCCGGATACGGTGCGCCCGCAAGCAATGAGCGCTGTCCGGAAAGCACTGGAACTCGATCCGGAATCCACGGAAGCGCACGTCCTGCTGGCAGAAGTCCTGCAGGAACAGTGGCAGTGGTCTGAGGCCGAAGCTGAGTACAGGCGGGCCCTGGAATTGAATCCGAACGACGCTGCGGCGCACCTCGGATTCGCTAACTGGCTGCTATCTCAGGGGCGGACGGAGGAGGCCCTCGCGTGGGCCCGGCGTGGCCGCGAACTCGACCCGCTTGCCGGTTCCGGCCCAGACATCGGGTGGATTCTGTTTTGTGCCCACCGCTACGACGAGGCTGAACGGGAGCTGCGCAGCTTACTGGCGTTGCGCCCGGTCGACTCGGGGAACCTTTGGATTCTTGGATTCATACTTGTCGAAAAAGGCCAGCCTCAGGAAGCAATACCCGCGCTGGAGAAGGCGGTTTCTGTCTCTGACCGAAGCCCGAGCATCATCGGTGTGCTCATCAGGGCGTACGCCCATGCTGGGCGGCGCACCGATGCACTGCGACTGCTCGAGGAGTTGAAAAGACGCAAGCAGGCTGGCTACGTTCCCTCTGCCGCCTTTTTGGACGCCTATTTGGGACTCGGCGACAACGAGCAGGCAGTTGTCTGGCTCGAACAGGCCTACAAAGAGCACTCAAGCACTGTGCAATTCCTCAAGGTGCAACCTTACTTCGACCCCATACGATCTGACCCTCGTTTTGTGGATCTAGTTCGACGGGTGGGTCTTAGTTAACCACGCCAAATCGGGCGAACGACAGTGTCCGGCTGCGACGGCTCTGACCAACTCCTAGGCTGCGGCCTCTGAGCTTCATCATAACTGTTGCAAAATCGCGATTACGCTCAAAACCCCTCAATCAGCGTGATCTCCCATTGCCCGGTGCTTTACCATCGGTGATGTGCAGCTCCGACACGCCGAGCCAACGGATGCAATTGCCGTAGCGCAAGTCCATGTTCGCTCCTGGCAGGCCGCATACCGCAAGTTGATGCCCGATGAGTATCTCGATCAACTTCGTCCGGAGGATCGAGCGAAGAAATACAATTTCGGCAGCCTCGATCCCCTCAAGCCGCAT
>JAOAPW010000508.1 GCA_025463105.1 Candidatus Acidiferrum typicum
AACTCGAAATTCCGGCCCTCGGCCGAAAGCGGCTGGCGCAAATCGTTCCACAAAAGTTCCCCATCCTGAAGGCGCAACTCAGCGATCTTCAGATCGAATAAGCTCTGCACCACGGGCTTGCCTGGGCTTGTGGGAGTTTTTGGGCCCGGCACGTTCGTTGAGCCGTTCGGTTCGACGCGGATGTGCGCGGAAAAATGCGACATCTCGACGCTGCCCAGAGAAATCTTGCGGCTCCAGAAAGATTCCACGTGGATATCGATATCCAAACGATCCGCATGAAATAACGGCGGGGTTCCCGCCGGCTCGCGCCCGTGCAATGTCAGGCCATCGAAATGGACGTGCAAGGTCCGCCAGTCGAGGTGGAAATTTCCGAGTTCGACGCGCGCCCCGGTTGCCTTTTCAAGTTGTTCCATGATTCTGGTCCGCGCCCAGCGATCCGCGATTCCGCTCCCGATGACGTAGATGAGCGCAAGAGCAAAGACGATCGACACCGTGACCACCAGGGCCACCCCATGCTTCAGGCGAAATTTTCTCCGCTTTTTGCTCATCTTCTTTTCGCTAATCTTCTTTTCGCTCAAATTCGGGTTTTCGATTAAATTCGCGGAATCGAATTACTGTGCATTACAATTTCGCGCTAGGCATCGTCGTTTCAATCTTCAAACGCGATTTTGTGTCGTCCAGCCATTTTGTGGCCAGGTCCGTAATGGCGCGCTGGGTCAGCAGCTCGAGAATCTGTCCCTCGACGTCCGCCCGGCTCGGCGCGGCCTCATTCTTTTTTAAAAGCTCCGGCAATAATTCATTCTGATAATAGTTCTGCACATCCTGGGATTTGATCTGCACCGATGGGCGAAACTTATAATCGATATAACGCTCGATGTAGATCTGTCGCGCGAGCAACTGCCGCACCTGCGTAGCGGACAAACCCAGTTCGCGCAGCTTGCCGGCGTAGGCCTCAGGGCTAGCGAATTGTGCCACCAGTCGCGCGAGTTCGCGGTCGACTTCCGATTGTGCCGGCTCAGGAAAACGCGACTGAGCGGCCTCTGTTTGCACAATCCATTGTTCGATCAGCTCCGCGAGCAACCCGTCGTCGCTTTCCGACTTCCCGTCGACCAATTGCTGGAATGCCCCGAGTTCACGCACCTGGCTGAGCAGGATGATGTCGCCTTCGATCCGCGCCACGATGCGGTCGACCACGCGCCCCGCTTGCTCCGGCGCCGCTCGGCCCGCGATTGCAGGGAATGCAGCTCCCAGCGACAAAATCCACACGGAAATGGAAAGTGCGCCGCGCATCAGAATGTCGCCCCTAAATTAATAAAAAATTGGAACGACGGCAGACGGGAGATCGTCGCCTGGCACGTGGAAGTGGCTGTAGCCGGGCACGTTCCGGTCTGAACAATAAACCTCGCGGGATTGAGCAGATAACCCAGATCGATCGCCACCGGGCCGATCGGAGTGCCATAGCGAAATTCAAATCCCACGGTGTGAGAAAAATAGTTAAGCTCGTTGGTGCAATTCGTCAGGCATACGCTCATGGGGCGATTGAACGCATCGACCGTGGTTCCAAGTGTGGGAACTGGCGGCGAGGTCCGGAACGAAATTTTTCTGATACTCGGAAATACGTTTCCCGCATCGTAGAACACCGCTCCGCCCAATCGATTCCCGATGAACGGCAGGTGCATCGGGAATCGCAAATCCTGATTAAAAACAAGCAGGGCCTGTCCGCCGATGGGAAATCCGGATACGGGATCGCGAGGTCCCGCTTGATTGAGCGTGAAACCGCGCAAGGACGTGCCGCCGCCGGCGAAGAATCTTTCGGGAAGAGGAATTTGGGCGGAGAGAGTATTGCCGTAGGGCGTTTGCACTCCAAAACGGGTCGAACGCGCAAACACGAGCCGCCGGCTGATTGGCCGGTACGTGGAATTCTGTAGAAATACTCGAATAAAATCGACTGACGAGCCGACCGGCTTCATTGCCACGGCTAAATCGATATTTTCGAAATCTCCGCGGGTAGGGTCGGCGGGACTGTTGCGGCGATCGCGAAGCCAGCTCACGCCGAATTCCGCGATGTCTGTATTCTGATTGAAGAGCGGAAGCTGCTCCGAGGTGATAGTGCTTACATTCAGGACCGTATTTACTTTACGGTACGCGTAACGGTATTGCATGGAACTTGTGCTCGACAATTTCTGGGCAAGCTGCACTGACGCTTGATATTGCCTGGAAGTAAAGGTCTGGATGTTACGCACCTTCTCGAAAAAACCGGTCAGCTGCAGATTGAAATTGGGGGATGCAAAATAGTTGGGCGCCGTGTAGGCAATCAGGGCACGCCCCTGAATCGTGCTCGCCCGCACCTTAAACGAAAGCGCGTCCGCGCGCCCGGTGAGATTCGCTTTCGTAATTTCCAGAATGGCCCGGGGCGCGAAGCTGAGTCCTGTGCCGGTCGCTCCACTTCCCAGACGCTGCACCTCGAATCCCATACCATACGCCAGCGTATAGCGCTTGGCTTCATCAACCATCACCACCACTGTTTTCTCCGTGTTGGTTCCCTCTGGATCTTGCGGCGCGATCGAAACGCGGCTGAATATTCCCAGGTTGTACAGTTTTCTCTGTGTCTCGACGACAGCGCCCTCGCTGAGCGGCTGGCCCACGCGGATTCCCACCTGGCGTGAAATAATGCCGCGTCGTGTGTGTTCGTACCCGCCGATAAACACTCTCGCTACCAACACCTGCGGCCCTTCCGTGACGTGATATTTCAGCCGCACCCTCGGGGGATCTGACGAAGGCACTTTTTCCACATCCGCGGAAAATCGCGCCTCCGAAAATCCCTGGTCGTAATAGAGCGCCAGAATGTTGTCACGATCCGAAGAGATGTTGAAATCAGAGTAAGGCTGTCCTTCCGACGAACCGATAACACCAAGCAGCTCATCCTGGCTGAGGTGCTGATTTCCTTCTATGGCCAGGTCCGCGACCCGCGTTTGCTGGCCCTCCTTGATCTCAAATCGGACAAACAATTCGCCATGGTGGCCTTGATAGTCGTCCACGACCACATCGCGGACTTCGGATTCGTGGAATCCGTTTGCATCGTACAGTGTGCGAATCGAAGTTACGTCATCCTGCAGGAGCGTCGTCGAATACCGTCCAGGCGAAGCATACGCGGCGGGCTGAATCCCTAGCCGTCCGGTGAGCAGGGACGTGCTGAAGTACATGTTGCCGGAAAACGCCACACCGACCAGGCGATGCCGGTCGCCGCGGTTTACATGGTAGGTGACGATTGTTGCCCCGGTGTGCGACGCATTCGCCGATTTTTCCACCGAGAGATCCGACGTGGTGTAATTCACCTGTGCATCAAAATAACCGGCGCGCTCGAACCACTCGCGCAATGCCCGCCGGCCCTCTTGAAGCAGATCTTCGTCGACCGCGCCCTCCTGATAAATCGGCATCAATTTGCGCAGCGTGCGCTGGGAGACCTTGGCTCCTTCGACAGTCACGCGCACTTCCAATCCTGCGTGGAACGTACCTTCGAGCGGCACGGTATTGGTTTCTGCATCGTAGGGGCCACGGTGCAACGTAACACGCGCTCCCAGGTAGTCCTTTTGTGCCAGCCACTTTCGAGCGCTCTCGGCCGCGCGATTCAAGCGGTCTGCAGTGATCTCGCGACCTTCCGTAAGCTTCAACCTGCGGCGCAGTTCCTCTTCCGGGTAGGCAGTCTCGTTCTTGATGGTGATCGCGCCGATGCGCGCGCGGGGGCCCGGCGTGACGTGCACCACAATGTCCACCTGGAGCGTGTCGGGATGCGGCGTCGCTACGTAATCAAGCTTGGCCTGATACAGCCCGTCATCTTCCAGCGTCTGCCGCAGCCGGTCCAGCGCATCCTTCGTCTCGGATTCGCGGTATATTTCGCCCAGGTTCAGGCGCATCGCCGAGATCGCCAGCGATTCGCCCGGGGGCTCGTGCAATCCCACAATTTGTACACGATTGATGTACAGGTTCTGCCGGACAACAAAATCGAGACGCACGCCGCCGGCGACATTCGTCAACTCAGCACGCACATCCGCATAGCGGCCCGTACGGAAAAGCTCTCGCAGGCTGGCGCTCTCTGCATCCATGGAAAATGGCTGGCCGGGCTTGATAGTTAGCTCGGGAGGATCCTGTTCAAGCACCGTTCCGGATTCGGTGACCACGCGCACGGCAACGACGCGCGGCGGCTCACCCGATGGGCCGTCCTGCGCGGAAACAAAACTTGCAAAAGAAAAACAGATCGCGGACAGCCAGATGGCGATCTGTATGAGGGGACGTTGATCGCTCAGCATCACGTTTCACAACATAACTAGCGTAGCATAGGCGAGTTGCCCGCCCGGCTTAAAATCTCCCGAACGCGTGGAAAGTGTCACGGACTTGTCCGTGAGCGCCGGTGAGGCGCTATCATGGTGTTTCACCAGAAAGCGAGCCCGAACCCGAGGCAACACGGCAAAATGGACCCGAAACTTTTTGAACGCTATTCGCGGCAAATTCTCTTCACCGAAATCGGCGAAGCAGGTCAACAGCGCTTGCTCGATTCCTCCGCCGTTCTCGTTGGATGCGGCGCGCTGGGCACGGCGTTGGCAAATCTGCTGGTCCGCGCAGGCATTGGCAAAGTACGCATCGTGGACCGCGATTTCGTTGAGCCTTCGAACCTGCAGCGGCAAACATTGTTCGAAGAATCCGACGCCCGCGAAGCGTTGCCGAAAGCGGTCGCCGCCGAACGCCGCCTTCGCGCCATCAATTCCGGGATTGTTGTGGAAGGAATCGTTGCTGACGTTGGTCCGAAAAACGCGGAAGACTTGTTGCGGGGCTTTCCTCTCATTCTTGATGGCACAGACAACTTCGAAACGCGATTTTTGCTGAACGATGCCGCAATCCATCTGGGCGTCCCCTGGATTTACGCAGCCGTCGTCGCAAGCTACGGCGTGACGCTCACCGTGCGGCCCGGCCAAACCGCGTGTCTCGCATGCGCTCTCGAATCTGGCGGGGCTTCATCGGGAGCGTCAACCGGAACTGAGGACGGCTCACAGGCAGAATCCGCGGGCGCCGAAGACACCTGCGATACAGTGGGCGTGCTCGGCGCGGCTGCCGGAGTGATTGCCTCGATCGAAGCAGCTGAAGCGATCAAGCTGCTTCTCGGCAAGACGGAATCGGTGGGAGGCCGGCTGGTTTCGTTCGATGTGTGGTCGGGCCGATACCAATCGGTGCGCGTGGCGCGCAATCCGGAGTGCCGCGCGTGCGTGCGGCGCGATTTACGCTATCTCGAAGGCGACGCGCAACCTCACCTGACCATGTGCGGCCGCGATTCGGTGCAGATTCACGAGCGCCGCAGGCAACTCGATCTCCCGGCGCTCGGCCGTCGCCTCGCGCCGACAGTCGCCGAAGTTCGCGAAAACGGCTTCCTGCTGCGTTTCCGTGTCCCACCCTACGAAATGACGGTCTTCGCCGACGGCCGCGCCATCATTAAAGGAACTCGCGACACAAGCGTCGCCAGGTCTCTCTACGCGCGCTATATCGGAACGTAGCACAGGCTTCAGCCTGTGTGGTTTTGGGTTGAGTGTTTGCACAGCAAAAAGCACACAGGCTGAAGCCTGTGCCACTAAAACCGCGTGCGGCGTGAGCCTCCCCAGATTTCACATTCGCAATTAATTCAACCGTGCAAAAGATAAATTCCGCGTTCGATGGGAATGCAACAAAAAAGGAATCACATCGGAATCAAACGTCGCAAACATCCGTCTTGGAATGCAGCCGAGTAAGCCCTCGCCCCACGGCGTCGAGGTTTTCTTCGCCGAGCGCGCGTTCGATGCGCGGGAATACTTCATTCTCCTCAAAGCGCACATGATCGTGGAGAAGTTTCGCGAGACGAGCTATCGCTTCCACCGCGACGGGCAGCTTCTTCGCGCGCAGATGCTCAAAATCCCGCACCGTGGCGCGAATTTCCGCGTGCTCCGCAAGCAGGCGAATGACTCCAGCATCCTGATCGAGCCGCGCGTGGCGTGCATACGCAGGCAGCAGCACTTCTTCCTCTTCACGAAAATGAACGATGCCCGTCTTGTGCCAGAACGCAATAAATTTTTCGGCCTGTCGCTGGACTGCTGCATTGCGCTTCTCGGGCGGAGCTTCAGCCGCGCGCCGCATCTGCAAAGCCTGAATTAACGCAAAGTGATGATGCTGGCTCAACGGATGCAAACTCGGATGTCGTTTCACGAAGAACACTCCACGCTTGATTCATTTCGCAGCCTGAGATTCGCGAGGGAATTGCGAAAGTTTTGTGGGTCCGGGGAGCTTTAGCTCCGACAAAAGTCATGCCAGACGCGGGGCCTTTAGGCCCTGAAGCTCCAGGGACTTAAGCCCCGGTGCCAGCGAAGACGAATGTCGGAGCTAAAGCTCAGCCGCACTAATCTCGTTGCGGCCCATTCATTCATCATCAAAAATTGTGGCTGCCCACTCATGATCGAAAGGCTGGAATAGACTTCCACGGCTCAGCCTCGACTTTCTCGAAAAGCGCCAATTGATCTTTATTGGGTTTTGTTTCGGCAGCGACTTCGGCTTCGGTCTGAATTCTTCCATCCCCGCGGATGTGGTCCACTTGAATTCCAAGATCTAATAAAACGCGCCCTACGAGCAGGCGTCTGTGACACGCGGCTGGATTTTCTTCCGCACACAGCATCGCTACTTTGTACTCGCGGATTCCCTTTTCGAGCCGTGACACTCCTTCTTGAAATAGATCCGTTTCCGCAACCCGGTCATACAGGACATACCCCTGAACATCGTAAAATTCATCTCCATCAGGGCGGCCGCCCAATTCGCGACCACGGAATACGTAGCGGATGCCATCTGCTTCGAGCGCCATCTTGAGTGGTTTTTGGTCAAACTGGGTGGCGTATTCAGAATATGGATATGATCGAGTGTCCGTTACCACGTGAACCGAGTGCGA
>JAOAPW010000510.1 GCA_025463105.1 Candidatus Acidiferrum typicum
GTTCATATTGAAAATAATGATTGGCATCCGGTTGTCCATGCAAAGAGAAATGGCAGTCGAGTCCATGACGGCCAGGCCCAGCTGAATCACGTCGAGATATGTAATGCGGTCAAACATTTTTGCTCCCGGAACTTTTTCCGGATCGGCATCGTAGATACCGTCAACTCGCGTGGCCTTCAGGATGACGTTCGCCTTAATCTCCATGGCGCGCAGCGCCGCCGCTGTATCGGTGGAGAAATAAGGATTGCCGGTACCGGCGGCAAAAATGACAACGCGGCCCTTTTCAAGATGGCGCATGGCGCGCCGGCGAATGAACGGCTCGGCGACCTGGTGCATCTCGATGGCGCTTTGCAGGCGGGTGACCACGCCCTGCTTTTCCAGCGCATCCTGAAGCGCCAGTCCGTTGATGACGGTGGAAAGCATGCCCATGTAGTCGCCGGTGGCGCGGTCGATCGAAAGTGATTTTTGGCGTGTGCCGCGAAAAATATTTCCGCCGCCGACGATAATGGCCATCTGCACGCGCAGGTCGTAAACTTCCTTCACGTCGCGGGCGATGCTATGAACGGTTTCGGCGTCAATCCCGAAACCTTGCGCCCCTTGAAAAGATTCCCCGGAAAGTTTTAAAACGATGCGGTTATAAGTCGGCTGTGGTGAGCCGCTTTGCTGGTTGATCGTACGATTATCGTCGCTCATCTGTAGGCGGGCATTCTAGCAAAGATTGCTTCCGGGCGCACGACCGGGTGCGGGCTTTACTTGAAGCGCGCCGGAATTCCATGATTGGTGTGTCCCACACGTCGGGTTTACGTGTGGGGTTTTGTTACTTGAAGCCCGCCAATGGAAATTAAGTGAATAGTAATGAAAGGCCGGCGTCACGCGGTCTAGCTCGCGGGAGCGGCGACGGCTGAGGGCTCGGCAGAGGCAGCGGCGCCCTCGCCAACCTTGAATCGAACGTAGCGGCGGATGGAAATATTCTCGCCCAGTTTGTGAATCATCTGGCTGACGAGTTCTCCGACTGTAACCGACTCGTCCTTAATGAAGTGTTGCTCGTAAAGACAATTTTCCTCGTAGAATTTTTCCATTTTGCCATTCACGATTTTTTCGATCACTGGCTCGGGTTTTCCGGTCGCGCGCGCCTGCGCTTTATAAATCTCGCGCTCGCGGTCCAGAATTTCCTGCGTGACTTCCTCACGCCGCACATAGCGAGTGTCCAGCGCGGCGATATGCATGGCCACGTCGTGGCACAGGCGCTGGAAATCCTCGGTTCGCGCGACGAAGTCAGATTCGCAATTCACTTCGATGAGCACGCCGATTTTCCCTCCAGCGTGAATGTAGTGGCCGATCAAGCCTTCCGTAGCCTGGCGGGTCGCCTTTTTCTGGGCCGCGGCCTGTCCTTTTTTACGGAGAACATCAATCGCGGCTTCGATGTTGCCGTGCGCCTCCACCAGCGCGGAACGGCAGTCGGCGAATCCCGCGCCCGTGCGTTCGCGCAGTTCCTTTACCACTTGTGCTGGGATATTGACCGGCTCGTCTGGCTTCGTCATAGCTGAAATCATTCCTTCATCGGCGATTTTCACACATCGGGCGCAGTCGTCCACCCACAGTCCGGCCATCGCAAGGCCGGCTGTCTGCTCTACTCGGCAGCGCCCTTCACGGTTTTATCGGGTTCAGGTTCAGCAACGGTTTCGAGAACGGATTCGGATTCGGCGCCCGGCTCGATGAAATCGCCTTCCTGTTTTTCGTAGGATTCGTATTTGCTGGTATCTACGTAGTCGACTTTTTCTCCGCCATCGGCGGCATCCGTGGCGGCCTTCTGGTCCGCAATCTGCGAGCGCTCATACGCGTGGCGGCCTTCGATCACGGCGTCGGAAATTTTTGACGTAAACAATTTGATGGCTCGCAGGGCATCGTCATTCCCTGGAATGACCCAGTCCACCTGGTCGGGATCGCAATTGGTGTCCACGATGGAAACCACGGGAACGCCCATGCGGCGCGCTTCGCGGACGGCAATCGCCTCGGAGTGCGAATCGATTACAAACATCGCGTCCGGCAGCGCCGACATATTCTCGACGCCGGAAAGATTCTGCTTCAGGTGCTTCAACTCGCGATCCAGACGCGCGGCCTCTTTTTTGGAAAGCTGCGCCATGCGGCCGTCCTCGATCATGGCCTTCAAGGTTTTCAGCCGCTTGATGGACTTCTGCAAGGTCGCCCAATTGGTCAGCGTGCCGCCCAGCCAGCGGTGATTCACGTAGAACATGCCGCAGCGGTTGGCTTCCTCCGCCACCGATTCCTGCGCCTGGCGTTTGGTCCCGATGAACAACAGGGTCTTGCCGCTGGCGCTCAATTCTCCAATAAATCGCGAGGCTTCGCGGAAAAGCTTTAATGTTTTTTGAAGATCAATAATGTGGATTCCATTGCGTTCGCCGAAGATATATTCCTTCATCTTAGGATTCCATCGGCGGGTCTGGTGGCCAAAATGAACGCCGGCCTCCAGTAACTCTTTCATCGTAATTTCAACTGCCAACTTTCCTCCTCAGGAGATAGATGTTTGCCTGTACCGGCCGCTGCTTTTTCGCAAAACGGTCCGGCACCGAACATCGTCCCGGCGGGCTTCAAACAGAACCCGTATCCGGATGCCGGCTCCTTGCCGGCCGTGAATTTGCCCCGGTGACCCGGGACAGAAACTTTATTCGGGCGGGGTCCACGCTTCACTTGAAGCGTTCAGTGTAAAAGTAGAGCCCGCGCCCGAGAGCTCCAAGCAAGAGTGAAGCCCACGCCTAAAATTGGTGACTAGCGCTTGCTGAACTGGAAGCGCTTACGGGCGCCTTTCTGCCCGTATTTCTTGCGTTCCTTCATGCGCGAATCGCGCGTCAGAAAACCGTTCTTGCGCAATCCTGCGCGCAGTTCAGGATTGAAGATGGCCAGCGCGCGCGAAAGTCCCATGCGCACGGCGCCGGATTGCCCGCCTACGCCGCCACCATTTACCGTGGCCATGATATCCACCGAATTCGTTGTTTCGGTGAACTTCAGCGGTTCCACAGCGCGATTGCGCCAGTTTACGTTGCGGAAATACTCGTCCACCGTCCGGCCATTGATCGAAATCTTACCGGAACCGAATGTCAGAAATACGCGCGCCACCGATTCTTTGCGGCGGCCCGTGCCGTAGAACTTTTGTTTCGCGCCCTCTTCAGGCTGTCCGCTGGAACTCAACTTTCCTCCTCACATCAAATGCAAAAAACTAATGTCTGGCCGTGGAATCAGCCCAAAAGCTACACCCGCGTATAATAATATATAGATGGCTATTGGGCGAGAAGTTGCGGTTTCTGTCCTGTATGCCGCTGCAGACCTTTGTCATCGAGATAAATTCGCAACTTCTTGGCGCGCAACGCGCGTAATTTGTTCTTCGGCAACATTCCCAACACGGCTTCCCGCAGCATCCAGTCTGCTCGAGTGGGTCGCAGGCGTTTTGCAGGCACTTCCTTCAACCCGCCGGGATAGCCGCTGTGATGGCGATAAACCTTTTGTTCCAGTTTATTGCCTGTCAGCCTGATCTTATCGGCATTAATGACAATAACGTGATCGCCGCAATCCAAGTAGGGCGTGTAGTTCGCCTTATCCTTGCCAATCAAGATTCGCGCGATGCGCGTAGCTACGCGTCCCATTACCAATCCCGCGGCGTCCACCACGAACCAACCACCGCCCTGTTCGATCTCTTCGGTTTCCCGTCCCCGGGGAACATACGTACGCATGTGCTCAGTCACACCTTTCCATGTAGAGACAAACGTAAACAATAAGGGGTAGACGCCTTTTTGTCAACGCGAGTTTGAACAAGCGGGACGCCTCACCCTTGCGGAGCCGCCCGGCGACACACAACCTGGGCACGAATCGTGTCGCGAATATTCTGACGGATAACGGACGATCAGGCAACAGGAAAAGCGGCAATAGGCGAGACGCCATTCGCCGCGCGGTGCGACGCGTCAAGGCGCGGCACCGCGGGCGGGCGCAAAATGCCTACGATCTAGAGCGAGGTCTTGGTCGGTGTCGCGTGCGCCGGGGTCGTCGAGGACGAAACCGGAGATGTCCGCGAATACGCCGGCTTCTCGATATCTTGTTCGCTTTTCGACGCCGTGCGATCGATCTCGATCGAGCCTTTGAAATACGCCCCGTCTTCAATCATGATGCGCGCGGTGGTCAGATCCCCAATGACCGAGCCATCCTTCTTGATTTCGATGCGGTCCCGCGCTCGCAGATTGCCCTTTACACTTCCATAGACGACCACTTCGCGTGCGACGACATCGGCGGTCAGCTTGGCAGTGGCACCTACGGTCAGCTTGCGGTCGTCGAGTTGGACGAGTCCTTCGACGCTGCCGTCGATGTGCAAATCTTCATTTCCGGAAATTTCGCCCTTAATATGCAAACTGGCGCCTAGCCGCGCGGTTGAACCGGACGGCGTAGTGCTCATTGGGCGCATGGCATCAGTGCTCATCGCTATTCCCTCCGTTTTTGCCGAAGCCGGCTTCGCCACCGGTGCTGGTGTTTCCGGGGGTTTCGCGGTAGTCGGCTGCTCTGTTTCTGGTTTCTTGTTACTCCACATTTGGCCCTCCACGGTCAAAGACACCAGATCAAACCGGTGCGAAACCGGGTGCGAAACACTGTATCCTCCTGCCCAAAATGCCGACAAGAGATTTGCGAGCGTGGTGTTCCTTAAAGTAACACGGACTGGGAGCCCGGCTGGGGACCTAAACACTACAAGAATGTGCAGTGGTGCGCAACAGATTATCGCTGGAATTTTTCATGCAGGTGCTTACTCTTGCCTGCCCGCATTTATTAGATCGCAATCATTTCTGAACAGGCATAGTCGTTGACTTGCGCCATGTTTCATTGTTGCACAATTAGTTTATTGTCTTAATTTATGGCGGCTCTAACTGCACACCGAGTAGCGGACTAATTCTGTGTTGCTGAGAGTCCCAGAGGACGTGACAACTTAGCCCACCGCGGGAGAGGTGGGAAATTTGATCGACATTATCTGCCCCCCCCCGACAGGGTGGCACACTGACCGCCACATAAAACTTACGCAGCACGCGCGCCCATCAATACTTGCGAAGAACCCCGACCACGCGGCCTTGAATCTTCACTTCGGCCGCCGGAAAAATCATCGGTGCCATCTCCGAATTCGCCGGTTGCAAGCGGATTTTTCCTCCCGGCTCGCGATAAAAACGCTTGAGCGTGGCGTCATCGTTTCCCACCAGCGCTACGACTATTTCTCCGGGATTGGCAACCTGCGTCGGCTCGACGACCACGTAATCTCCATTGAGAATATGATCATCTATCATCGAACTGCCTTTCACTTGCAAAGCGAAAGTTTTGTCCGAGCGCGCGAATTCTCCCAGCGAAAGCGTTTCATTCTCTTCGATCGCCTCCAGCGGACGGCCTGCGGCGATGCGCCCCATCAGCGGCAGCTCGACCGTGTGACGGTCAAGCACCTGCTCGCGCACCGGCTTGGGCAACTGCGTCACTTCGATCGACCGGCTCTGGTTATACCCGCGCCGGACGAACCCTTTGCGTTCCAGCGTCGAGATGTGCTTGTGAACCGTGGCCAGTGAAGTCAGCTTCAGCGAATGCGCAATCTCCTCAAAGCTCGGCGAGTAGCCATGCTTATTCAAAAAGGTGACCAGAAAATCGAGCACTTCCTTTTGCCGCTTCGTTAAGGTCATAGATTGCTCCTGGAATTACTTGAGCAATTATAGGCGAAGTAAAAGCGAATAGTCAAGCAGCATTTAACGGTTTTGCGATCTGATAGTTTTTTAACCGCCATGGTCGACGTCTCGTGAAAACACTTGGTGAAAAATGTTTGCGCATTATCGAGTATTGAGTAGCACAGGCTCCAGCCTGTGTGATTTTCTGCCTGTGCAAACACCAAAATAAAAACCACAAAGACCGAAGTCGTGCTACTGCTTGGAGCCCGTCACAATATTGATGCCATCGCTCGTTGCCACAGGAACGATTGACTTCCGGTCGTAACGCCAATGTTTGTTGTATTTCCCCGCAAAGGGAGATCTCACGATCTTCTGCCTCATAAACTCCCGAGCCTCCTCAATTGATCTTTGCATTTCAAACACTTTCTTAAGGTACGCACCTTATCTTCGAGAGACCTGTTGTGATATCCTTAGTTATGGCGGCCCTATGTGGAACTTCGGCTCCTTAAGTTGACGAATCTACCCGGGGCATACCGCGCGACAAAAATTCATAATTAGGATTGGAGTCTTACCAAGCCATGGCTACCATTACGGACCCAGTCGTCCGAGCGCATAAGCGCGAAGTCATCGACAAGGCCGTTCTCCGCTTTTGCGGAGACTCGGGCGACGGAATGCAGATTACGGGAAGCCAGTTCACAAACACCGTGGCCCTTTATGGGAATGACCTGGCAACTTTTCCCGACTATCCAGCCGAAATTCGCGCTCCTGCGGGCACCCTCCCTGGCGTCAGCGGCTTCCAGATTCAGTTCTCCTCAAGCGATGTGTTCACCCCGGGTGACTCTGTGGACGTGCTGGTGGCGATGAACCCAGCCGCGCTTAAGACGAACATTAAAGACCTGAAAATGAACGGCATCCTCATCGTGAACAGCGATGCCTTCACGGATAACGATCTGCGCAAGGCGCAGGTCACCTCGAACCCGCTCGAAGACCATTCTCTCGACGGCTATCGCCTCTTCTCGGTGGGTCTAGAGCGTATGACGCGCTCCGCTCTGCAGGAGCTCGGTCTTGATGCCAAGACCATGGACCGTTGCAAGAATTTCTTTGCCCTCGGGATGTGCTATTGGCTCTACAACCGCACCATGGATTTGACCTACAAATGGATCGAGGACAAGTTCAAAACCAAGCCTCTGCTGGTAGAAGCCAACAAGATGGCGATGCGCGCGGGCTACAATTATTGCGAAGCGACCGAAGCATTCCAGGTCAGCTACGAAATCCCGCCCGCCAAACTTACCCCCGGCACGTACCGCAACTTGAGCGGCAACCAAGCGTTGGCGATCGGTTTTGTGGCCGCGTCGCAAAAAGCCGGACTTCCGCTTTTCCTGGGCTCTTATCCGATTACGCCCGCGTCAGATATCCTTCACGAACTTTCCATGTACAAGAATTTCGGCGTGATGACGTTCCAGGCGGAAGACGAAATCGCCGCCATCACCTCAGCGATTGGCGCGGCCTACTCGGGCGCACTCGCGATGACCACTACCTCCGGTCCCGGCATGGCGCTCAAAACAGAAGCGATGGGCTTGGCCATTATGGTGGAATTGCCTCTCGTGATTTGCGATATCCAGCGCGGTGGACCCTCCACCGGCCTTCCGACCAAGACCGAGCAGGCGGATTTGCTGCAGGCGATGTTCGGGCGCAATTCGGAAGCACCGATTCCGGTGCTGGCTCCTTCGACACCCGGCGATTGCTTCTGGGTCGCTGTCGAAGCCTGCCGCATCGCTCTGAAATACATGATCCCGGTCATCGTTTTGTCAGACGGCTATCTTGCGAATGGAGCGGAACC
>JAOAPW010000001.1 GCA_025463105.1 Candidatus Acidiferrum typicum
CACCGGCCACTAGTCACCAGTCACTCTCACCAGTCACTGGTTAACTGTCACTAAATCACGCCTTCCGATCGTTATGCTCCTCAAGCCAGGCCATCTGAATGGCTTCGAGTTTGCCTTCGTTCGATAATTTTGGATCGCCGGAAAAGCCTGCAAGTTCCGTAACCCATTTGTGCAGGTCGGTGAAGCGCACCGATAGCGGATCGGTATTGGGAAACTTGTCGGCGAGCTGGATGCCGATCTCTTCCGTTTCGTCCCAGCCAAATGTGCCCGGCATAAAATGGTTCTCCCTTCAGATACGCGAATTTGTCGCGCGCCGTAGTTGCCCCGGGAACGCCATTCGCCTGAATGGCGTGCGCCAACCGCCAATCGGGAGATTGACGTTCCCGGCTTCCGCCGTCGTAGCGGCGCGAGGTTTTTACTAATCCCCACAAAATTCCCCAATCGCCAGAAAATTCCCCGCGTCTGACCCTTCGCGTTCGCTCAGAGCAAGGGACGCGGGCTACAATGAACTTCAGGCGAAAACTCTTGAACAAATAATTGGGTCTAGTGTTCGGCTTCTTTGGCGAAGTTCTTATTCCATTCAGGTATTTCAACGACGAGGTCGCGCGATCCGTCGGGCACGCACTGGCATCCCAGACGCGACTTTGCAGTGAGGCCCGGAGCTTCGTCGAGTTGATCGAGTTCGGCGTCGGTCGGTTCGTTGCAGGACTCCAGGCCTTCGTGCACGATGACGTGGCACGTGGAGCACGCGCAGACTCCGCCGCAGGCGTGGTCGAGTCCCATGTGAAATCCCGTGGCGATATCAAGGATGCTTCCGGGAAGACCCTCGCGGGCATAGGGAACTTTTTCAGGGTCCACGTCGACCGTTTTGCCCTCGCGGACAAATGTCACCTTGAATTTCTTTGTCGCGGGCGTGTACTTGACTTGTTCAATGTAAGGATTGCTGCCGCCCATGTTTGTCTCCTTCTAAACGAAGCTTACGTAGCACAGGCTTCAGCCTGTGTGCTTTTCCGTCCCGCAGCCGGCACTCGCACAAAACCAAATCAAAACCACACAGGCTGCCCTTCGCTCTGCTCAGGATAAAAAGCCTGTGCTGCTAAACCTTATCCAGCTGCTTGCCTTCAAAAGCCGTTGCCAGCGCGCGGTTCATCATGCGTTCGGCGAGCGGCGTCGTGGCCTGATTTAGCACGTCCACGAATTGGCGGACTAGTTTGTAGTCACGGCCGGCAAGCGCTTCGCGCAATGCCGCGACGGCGCCGTCTATCGCGCGGCGTTCGTCATCGGAAAGTTCGCCCGGAGCTTCGTTTTGTTCGCGCGCGAGCGCCTTTTCTGTCGCGTTGAGCACGGTTTCGGCTTCGTTGCGCGCCTCGATCAATTGCCGTTCGGAAAAATCCTGCTCGGCGTATTCAATCGATTCCTCGAGAATCCTCTCGACTTCAGCGTCATCGAGGCCGTAGCTCGGCTGGACTTCAATCGAATGCTGCTCGCCGGTGCGCAGATCGTGAGCGGAAACCTGCAGGATGCCGCTGGCGTCAATCAAATATTTCACTTCGATGCGCGCGAGACCCGCCGGTCCCGGCGGCACCTTCAACTGGAATCGCGCAAGGGACCGGCAATCCTTCGCCAGTTCGCGTTCTCCCTGAAGCACGTGAATGTCGATACCTGTCTGATTTTCAACGCCTGTGGTAAACATTTCTTGCGCGCTCGCGGGAATTGTCGAATTCCGCGGAATAATTTTTGCGACAACGCCGCCCATCGTCTCGATGCCGAGTGACAACGGCGTAACGTCGAGCAGCAGCATGTCTTTCACGCCGCCTTCAAGGATGTCGGCTTGCACGGCGGCGCCCAGCGCCACGACTTCATCGGGATTCAGCTCTGCGTGTGGAGTGCGTCCGAAAAATTCCTCGACCGTGCGCCGCACGAGAGGCACTCGCGTCGAGCCGCCAACCAGCACGACTTCCTCGATCTCCGCGGGCGTGAGTTTCGCGTCCCCCAGAGCTTGCCGCACGGGAGCCATAGTGCGATCCACGATCGGACGAATCCACTTGTCGTATTCAGCGCGCTTGATTTCACGGAAATACACGCCGCCGTTCGGCAAGGGCAATTTCACGGTCGCCTTGTCGGCATCGGAAAGTTCGTGCTTGGCGGCGATGAGCGCCTTGCGCACTTCCTGAACTACTTCGGGATGCGTGTCGAGATCAACGCCCCGCGCGCGGATTTCTTCGCGCGCGACCGCCTGCAGTGCGTTGTCGATATCGTCGCCGCCCAGATGCGTGTCGCCGTTGGTCGAAAGCACCTGGTAAATGTCGCCGTCGGTTGTCGAGATCAGCTTCAAAATCGAAATGTCGAATGTGCCCCCGCCAAAATCGTATACGGCAACGCGGCCGCGTTTTTTCTCGTGCAGGCCATAAGCCAGCGCGGCGGCGGTCGGCTCATTCACCAGGCGCAGGACTTCGAGCCCCGCGAGGCGCCCCGCATCGCGCGTAGCCTGGCGCTGCGCGTCGTTGAAGTATGCCGGCACGGTGACTACGGCGCGGTCCACCACATCCTGAAAATATTCGTCGGCCCAGCTCTTCAACTCGCGCAGGATAAATGCCGAAATTTCCGGCGGCGTGAATACACGGTCGCCCAGACGGACGCGAATTACGTTCGAGCTTGCCGGATCGATGCGGAACGGAAAAATCTTCAACTCGTTCTGCACATCGGCCGGGCCACGTCCCATCAGGCGCTTCACGGAGTAGATGGTGCGCTCCGGTTGGGTCAGCAAACGGCGGCGCGCCGGCTCACCAACGATAATCGAGCCGTTCGGATCGACGCTGACAACGCTCGGACACAGCGGCGTGCCATACGGGCCCGGAATACACTTCGGGCGGCCTTCGCGCTTGTCCTGATAAGCGATCAGGCTGTAGGTGGTGCCGAGATCGATGCCAACGGTGCGGGCCATTTCTTAGTTATTCTCCAAATCGAGGTGACGGTGAAAGGTGATTCGTGATTCGTGACAGACCATGCCCAATACCGGGCGCGAATCACCAGTCACCGGTCACGAGTCACCAGTCACTAATTCCTGGCGCACGCCGTTCACCAGATTCCTGACATACGAGCGCCGGTTCAAAATTTCGTTCATGCGTTCCATGATTTTTTTCCTCGCAGCGTCGTCCGCGCCGGAATCGAGCGCGCGGTCCCACTCCGAGGAGACGCGCGAGAGTTCCTTGTCTACGTCCACGAGCAAGGACTCAAATTTATGCTGCGCCGTTTCGAGCTTTTCCCGCAGACCTGCCATTGTTGCCGCACTTCCGCCGGATTCCCGGGCGTCGCGCAATTCGTCGAGCGATTCATTTAATTCAAAAACTTCCTCGAGGAGTTCCGGCGGGGCCTGTTGCTTTTTCTGGCCTTCCTTGCGCATGCCCGCGAGGCCCAGCAGGTATTCGACGCGGGCCACTGGATTCTGCAGCGTGCGATAGGCGTCATTTAACTGCGAGGAGCGATCGAGGGAAAGTTGGCGCTCGTCCTCGGAGGCGCGCACGAAATTATCGGGATGCAGCTTCCAGGAAAGCGAGTGAAAACGCTGTTCTAGATCGGGTAAATCGATCGCAAGTTTCTGCGGCAGGCCGAAAAATCCGAAATAATCGGCGCCTCGCGGCAATGGTTGAATTTTCCCGCACGCGGGACAAAAATGCGCGCCGCCGGTTGCCGCCGAACAGCTCCAGCATGTTGCCGATGTTGTCGCAGTGATGGAAGGTGCGCTCATGAGTTGGTGAGTCAACCTTTGCGAATAATCTGATTGGCCCGCCTGGGAACGCCATTCTCCTGAATGGCGTCGTGCAAAACGCCAATACGGAGATTGGCGGTCCCGGGAGGCAAAAAAAATGGCTGGCGGGCTCCCCATGCCGGCCAACCAAACGTTCCTCTCATTTCGAGATGAAGCGCCTGCCAAGTCCCCTGAGAATGTGCCGCCGGCTCCGCGGAGAAAGTTACGCCGTGAACGAGCTGCCGCAGCCGCAACTGCGCGTCGCCTGCGGATTCTGAAAGACGAACCCGCGCCGCATCAGGTCTTCCTGATAATCGAGCGTGGTTTCGTGCAGATACAGATAGCTCTTGGGGTCCACAAACAACCGCGCGCCATGTTCTTCGATAACTTTGTCGCGGTCGCGCGCCTGCGTATCGAGACGCATCGCGTAGGTCAGCCCCGAGCAGCCGCCCCCCTGCACGCCAACGCGCAGCCCACCGGTTTCCGGCGGCACGCCTTCCTTGGCCAGCAGCTCCTGAATCTTGGTCGCCGCTTTCTCCGTCACGTGAATCGTTGCAGTGTCCAAATGCACCTCATACGCCGAGTTCGGCGCAATTGCTAAATAGATCGCATCTTCAACAACAGACGCAGCTACTGACCCGCTGTCGCGTTCGCTGCGGGGGCGGTGACTTCCTTCTTCTTTTTCCAGTCCTCGATTGCCGCCTTAATGGCGTCTTCGGCTAGCACGGAGCAGTGAATCTTC
>JAOAPW010000002.1 GCA_025463105.1 Candidatus Acidiferrum typicum
TCCCGATTGGCGTCTGTTAAACCCGCCAATCGGGAGATTGGCGTTCCCGGGTTCGGACTGACATTGTTGAGAACTCTTTTCACAAGCTTGCGACGTCTGTCCTATTTCGGTCCGATCCCGCCGCTTGCCACCAGATCTCGCAACGCTTCTTCGCCTCCAGCTCCATGCTGCGTTCCGGCGATGTTCCCGTCTCGGTCGATGACGACGTAAATCGGATAGACAACTGCCTCGTACATCGCGGCCAGATTGGTGTCGTCGGTAAGGACGATGCGGGAAGTTCGCGGATGCTGATCCAGATATTTTTTAACTGTCTTCTTTGATTCCGCGACATTGACGGCCAGAACGATCAATCCCTCGTCGCGAAACTCCTTATTGATCTGATCGACAAAGCCCGCTTCCTCGAAACAGTGCACGCACCAGGTGGTCCAGAATTCGAGCAGAACGACTTTGCCTTTGACGGATTCGTTTGTGAACTTTTCGCCATCGAGCGTTCTGGCATTAAATCGCGGGGCGGGCTCCTTCGTCTTCGGGCCGGCAAACACTGAAATTGCCGTGACACATAATACGGCGAGAATCGTTCCCCGGAATTGGCTGGGTCGGGTAAACATTTGCGACGGATATTACAGATTGTTTTATTCACCTGTCAATTACTTAATCGCGAGAGTTAAGTATGAGCGCGGATCGCGTCTCCTTGACAGGGAAGGTCCACGGGCGTATACGAGTTGAGTGTTGTAGAGCACGTGAAGCCCTGCCCGGTGCTGACTTCGGAGGTATATTCTTGGCCCGCCGTTACTAAAATTATTCGACATTCCAAATACGAAAAAGAGGAGATTTCCCTATGGTCCGCAAAAAAGACGAAAACAGCGCTCGATATAACCAGCTCGAAGACGGCGTCAGCCGCGCTAAACCTATCCTCCATCAACATGCACCCGAAATTCAGCCTTTCGGCAAAATCGCGAGATTGCCCATCGCTCTTGACGAAGTGGTCTGCGCCAAAAGTATCGAAAACCTGAACCAGCTTCTCGCCGATACCATGACGCTTCGCGACATGTACAAGAAACATCATTGGCAAGTCGCGGGCATCACGTTCTATCAACTTCATCTGTTGTTCGACAAGCATCATGGCGAACAGGATGAATTGGTTGACACCATCGCCGAACGGATTCAACTGTTGGGAGGCATCAGCCTTGCAATGGCGGCGGATGTGGCGGAAACGACATCGATTCCGCGGCCACCACGAGGGCGCGAAGAGGTCCCCGTGCAAATTTCGCGGCTTCTCGAAGCGCATGAAATTCTCCTCAAGGAAGCCCGAGCCATGGCGCGGCAAGCTGACGACGACGGTGACGATGGGACAAATGACCTGATTGTGAGCGACCTGATCCGGTCAAACGAATTGCAAGTCTGGTTTCTCGCTGAACATTTAGTGGCCGCACCGTTGCTGCATGCCGACCAGGCGAAGGCGGCAGTGCAGCGCTAACGACGGTGGCTTGGTGGCAGCGGATTGAAGGGACAGGAATTCAACACAGAGGGCACAGAGTCCACAGAGAAAAAGAAATCTTCTCTCTCTTTTTCTTCTCAGTGCTCTCCGTGCCCTCTGTGTTAAATGTTCTTGATTTTATTTTGTGAACTTTTTGAGTGCCCGGTTTACTCGACCGCGAATACGAGAACTTCGGCGGCAGCTGCTCCGTGCGGCGGCACCGCCACAAAATATTTCTTCAGCTCAGGAACAAGCAATCCTGTTTTGCCCAGCGGTCCCGTGGGAATTTTTCCGATGGATCGGTAATGGTCCGCGTCAATCTCGTGGTAGATGTTGACGAATCCCTCCCCGCAAGCCACGTAAATCCGTTGGCTGGCTGGATCGAAGACCAGATCGTCCACGCCAGTTGAAATCGGAAGGGTCTGTAGCACCTTCCCGTTATCGGAATCCATGACGATCATATTGCCGTCGCGGCATGCAACAAACAGGCGGTGATGCGATTCGTCGATTCCCACGCCTGCGTTCACATGGCATCCCGTCGCAGGCCACATCGCCACTACGGCTTTCTTGGTGCGGTCGATCACCGCGATGGCGTTTTTCTCAGTTGCATTGAGGAATAGCCGCGGCCCCGATTTCTCGACGACCATGGCTTCGAGGCGATTGGAATCGATCTTGATGTCGCCTTTGCGCTCACCCGTCGTAGTGTCCACGATACTCAGCAGGCCATAATTCAGTTTGGCATCCAGGCCGCCATTGGCGATGAAGAGATAATGTGTATCCGGGTCATAACCGGTGGCATCCGCGTCGTCCAAAAGTTTCACGGTTTTCAGATGTGCGTAGGTCGTGCCGTCGAAGATATGCAGTGCTCCCTGAGAACCATCGGTCACAAAAATCCTGTCGATGTCGGAGCGGTACAGCACTGAATGCCCCACGCCGATGCCCTTGATGCTGTGAACAAATTTGCCCGAGCGAATATCGTAAACTTCGACCGACTTGTTATCTTCCGGAACCACAAAAAGACGGCTGTTTTTCAGATCGGGCGTCAAGTGATCGAAATGATTCTGAACGCCGGGCATTCGCGTCGTCGTTAAATTGTTTGCCAGCTGATCGGCCGAAACTTCCGGATCTCCGGTGCGAATATCCGAGAGCTCAATTTTCTGAACCAATTTTAAAGGCGGAGCGTCCGCGGCAAATACGGAGGCGCGCTGAGCGCTTCCCATCGCGATGACACATGCAACTAACCCGAATTGATACCAGCGCATCGTTCCTCCTCGATATAAAATTGCGGAAAACTAAAAAAGTCTGATGGCGGGATGATAGCACGACGTTGAGCGGGCGAAGGCAGCTCTTTCAAGCAGGAATCATCCGCCGAAGCGGCCGGTTAGCGGGAAACGCTTGTGAAAAACGAATTGTTTCCGTCCCGAAGATTCTTGCCGTAGCCAAGGATTACCTCGAACCTGCCCAGCACGCGAATCTTCGTTTGCACTCCGGTATCCCACAGCCATTTTTGCGATCCAAAATATCCAGAGGGATCAGAAATTGTTCCGTTGTCGAGGAACGGACCAGCCTTGATCGTAAAGAATTCATTCTTATACGCAACCTTGTCCACGTCAAAATTCAATAGTGCAAAATTTCTCCCGAGCGGGGCGTTCCCTTTCTGTCCGTTGCGCAAGCCGGGGTGTCCGCGCAGCCAGAGATCATTGTCGCGATCGAACCCAACCACGAAAAGCTCATCGAACGGCACAGTTCCGAATGTCCGGCCTGCCTTGAGGTCAGCCGTCATTTTGTAATCCTCGCCGCGGGCTCGCGGGTACCAATTCGCGGTAACGCCTCCCTCGATGCGGCCGTACCTGCCGAGAGGAGCTTGAAAAAATGTGCCAATTTCCGCAATTGCGTGTCCATCGAGCGTAAATCTTCGCTCCGGAATTCGGACGAGGCTCCGTTCAATACCGGAACGGAGTGCGATTGCCGATCCATTCGTAAAGAAGAAAGCAGCCTGCGCAGGGATCGCGACTAAATTGCGAAAATTCCGGTACGAGTATTCGACGCCGGCGTTCCACCGCCACAGACCGTCCTCGATAAACTGAATCTTTGCGCCAGCCGCTGTTTTTTCCAGATTCAAGCCCGCCCGCGATGGGATGGAGGGAACCAGCGTGTTTGTGAGGTCCCAATTTTCGTTTCGTCCGTCGAAATAAATGCTGAATCGAATGGCAGGGTTTTCTGCGAAGGGTGCGGCGATTTCGGTACGTACGCGACGCTTTTGCGGATCCCAGCGTACCAGCGAAAGCCAATTCAATCCGCCGCGGCCAAGATTATAAAATTCCGGATAGATGGATTGATACGGCAAGCCTCGCAAAAGCGAAGTCACGCCTTCGAGTTTCGAGTTGCCCCAACCATTCCTTTCAGTGGCATGAAATCCCAAGTCGAAGGGTCCGTCGGGCCGGGCTTGGAGATCGAAGCGCATAGAGGGAAAAACGTCGAGAGCGCTGAGTCTCGCCTGCGTTGTTAGAAATTGATCCCGACGCCACGGCGCCCCAGGGGAAAATGTGAAACTGCGATCGAGAAGAAGTGGTTTCAGTTTCGGCTGCGGGTCGAAGGTGAGGTCTGTAAGTTGCGGCCGGCCCGTGTGATTCCAGTATTTCAGCGCGGCTTCGAGATTGCCTTCAAGAAAATAGATCGAGGCGAGAAAATTATTGGCATAGTCGTCCAGCGAGTTGATAGCGAGTGCGCGGCGCAATTCTTTTTTCGCGATGGAGAACTGTTTCTGGCGATAGGCTATTCCGGCCAGTTCAACCAGAAAACGGGTGTCGCGCGGATTCCGCATAAGGCCCGCCTCGAATGCCGCGCGAGCTTCCTCCCAGCGCTGCAGTTGCGCGAGAGCCAGTCCGCGATAGAGTTCGAGATCGAGAGATTCATCTGCCGATTCCGGCACGGCTTGAACGACCTCATCCCACCGGCCCAGGTTATACAGTTGCTTGATTTCGGAAATTCTGTCCGTTGTAGAATTGGTTGATTGAGAAAAACCAGACGCTGGCAAAAAGAGCAGGAGAAGAAAAAAGATCAATCTTCTACCCGAGGCACCGCCAGCAGGGTCCAGTTTTGAGTGGAACGCCATTCGGATTCGAATCCTTCCCTCGAGATTCGAAGCATTTTCTGCTGGGCGGGATCATTCACGAACACGTATCCGCGCTCCGAATCGATTCCGACAAGGACGACGTAATGAAGCGGGCCGTGCGCCCAACTCTCCCTTAGACCCACGATCAAGGGGCGCCCCTGCTCGAGATGATGCTTGAGGTCGCCCCATTGGCCCTGGAATGTAAACGCTCGATAGCCGACATCCTGAAAATATTTCCGCATCATGCTCGCTGGAATTCCACCCGCAGCCGGAGAGAATAGAGCGGCTTGAATTTTTTCAGGGTCGGCAGTAGGAGAAGGCGATTGTCCTTTTTTATCCTCCCAATACCGGATGACCATCGAAATGGACGCGGAGCCGCATCCATCTTTTGATTGCGCGATGAATGGAACGTCGATCCAGGTTCCTGCCGTCTCGGCGCCGAGATTGTGATGCAAACTCCCCGCGAAGATCACGAGTAAAACGAAAATGGCGCGAACTTTCATTTATCAGTGAACGGCGACGATGATCAGAATTAGGACAGCAACGCCAACCAGGATAATGAGGAGGTCGCGGTCTGAAATTCTTCCCGCGGCAAAGTCTTTCTGCGCTTTTTCCGAGCGTGCCGACAACTGTGCGAGCTCATCGTCGCTCATTTGGGGGATCGCGTTTTTTACCTGTTCAGGATCGATATGGGTGGATTTCATCGCCTGCTGCGCGGGAGCGGAAGAAAGAAAACCTTCGACCTGCGCCAGATTCTTTTGGCGGGTGGCAGAGACAGCGGAGACATCTTTCTGAAGATCCGACGGAGGAACGACATGGTCTTGGGCAAGCGCGCCCTGTGGGATTGCGAAAAATATGCTCAAAAGCGATATGAAAGCGAACTGTAACATGAGTGAAACCCCTATTTTCATTTTTCCCTCCAGGGAAAATAACTTCAGGCAGGCTGGAGTACTAAGTGTAGGGGGTCACTCTCAACGGTGTCAATAATTTTGCGACGCATGACGACGGAGTTGTGTGAGATTTATTCTTCGACTACCAAACTTTTTCGGCTGAGTACAAAAACCTGGCCAGCGACGCGGAATCAAGCTCGGTTCGCCGCCGTGGTCTTTCCTCGAATCATCTCCGCCAGTTCCCGTGTGACTGGCACTTCGATCCCGTGCTCTTGAGCGCGGCGCAGGATCGGCCCTGCAATGCCGTCGAGTTCAGGAGGATTTCCAGCGGCAACGTCTTTCTGCATCGAACTGCGCGCTACCGGAGGAAGCCCTTCAAAGAATCGAATGAAATTGGCGGGGTCCATTGCTGTCCCGGTTGCCGTAGCTACGGCGCAGGTCTCGTGCATGGCGGCAATTATTCGTTCGCGCCACACAGGATCGCTATAGACCTCGCCCATCGTCAAGCCTGAGGCGGTAGTCGTGAGCGCGCACGGGGACAGAATCACGAGCTTATTCCACAACATTTTCAGTTCATCCGGACTGCATTGGCAGGTGAAACCGAACCCCCGCAGTTTCTCAAGCGTTGACGTCAGGCGGCTCTCACCGATCGAGGACACTGTGAGACGCACAAACTTGGAGCGTTGAATAATCTTTCCCGGCGCGGCTCGCTCGGATTCAACGCCGATCGTTGCCGGAACTACTTTGTCGTGACCAAAGCGGGAGCGCAGCATGGCCACGTGGTCAATTCCATTTAACAGGGGAACGATGGCCCCGATCTGTTCGGCGTTCGCGACGCTACGCAGCGCCTCGTTCAAATGCGTCGCCTTTACCGCGATCCACAGGACATCGAAAGGTTGGGTCACCTGGGCAACGCGTTCCACTGAAACGCTGAATGAGCCAAACGGACTCTCCAGTGATAGTTCAGCAGGATAATTTTTTAGAGCCTCCGGCCGCAGGACTACCGTTACTGATTCTCCGGATTTGGCCAGTGCTGCGCCGACCAGGCCGCCTACTCCGCCTGCTCCCAGAATTGCATGCCGCATGATTACCTCCAATTAAAGTTGTCGCCCTGAAGATTCTGTCGCGTAGACCGCGCTGGCAAGGCCGCATTGTATGCCCAAATCTCGAAATTCAGCTCCTGCCGCAACTCAAAAACACACGATGGAAGGCGAATTGAACAACCATAATCTATTCGAAATTCGGATGAATGGGATTCTTCAATGCTATTATTTCTGAATGGCGACTGAGAGACGGATGTCAGACAAGATTGCGTATTTTTCCATGGAGATCGCGCTGGACCCTGGCATCCCTTCCTACGGCGGAGGCCTGGGCATACTAGCTGGGGAC
>JAOAPW010000009.1 GCA_025463105.1 Candidatus Acidiferrum typicum
CGGAATCGGCGCAGAATGCCCTGTTCGCGAAAGGTCACCAGCTGAACGCTGAGTCCCCAAAAACTTCCCATGACCGTAAGCGCCAGGACTTCGGCCAGCAAATAGGGCATGGCCTGACTGTTGCCGCGACCGAAAATCCCCGCGTAGATGAAAAGAAACGCCAGCGGCATGATCAGGCTGAAAAACAAAAATGCGCGATTGCGCATCGCCAGGCGCATGCGGCTTACCGTGAGTGCCCAGGTATGCCTCAATCGCGTAACCTTCTCCCGGTCAGTTCAAGAAAAATGTCTTCGAGCGAGGGGGCCGCAATTTCCAGACTGACCAGCTCATTGTTCTGTTCTTCGAGGTGCTTCACCAGGGCGACAATCGTTCGTGGTACGCGTGTGGAGTAAAGAAGGTAATCGTCCGCCTCCGTGCGGCATTCGCTTACGCCCTCCAGTTTGCCCAGCGAGCCGTTGGTTTCCGGCCGGGCCATTCGCACGGTAATTCGCGTGACGGCGCCGGAGCGGCCCTTCAGTTCGCGAGGCGTGCCCAGGGCGATGACCTTGCCGTGGTCCACGATGGCGACGCGGTCGCAAAGGCGTTCGGCCTCTTCGATGTAATGTGTTGTCAGCAAAATGGTCTTTTTTTCCTCCTTCAGTTCCTCGATAATGTCGTAAATTTCACGGCGCACCTGAGGGTCGAGCCCCGCGGTAGGTTCGTCAAGAAAAACGACGCGCGGATCATTTACCAGCGCCATTGCCAGCGCCAGGCGTTGCTTCTGTCCTCCCGAGAGCTGCGAATAAAACGCGTTGCGTTTCTCTTCCAGGCCGAAGCGCTTGAGCAATTCGGCCGTGCCGCGATGACGGGGATAAAAACTTCCAAATAAGTCGAGCGCTTCGCGCACGCGCATCTTGTCGGGAAGAGCCGTGGACTGCAAGGCGGCACCAATAATGTATTTGAACTCCGCCCCGCTGCGCTGCGGATCAAGCCCGCAGACACTGACTCGGCCACTATCGGGCGTGCGGAGTCCTTCGAGGATTTCGACTGTGCTGGTTTTTCCGGCGCCGTTAGGTCCCAGGAGGCCAAAAACTTCGCCCTCGCTGACCGAAAAGCTCACCCCGCGCAGGGCTTCCACGTCGCCGTAGCGCTTGGTGAGGTCTTGGACTTCGATGACTGCGGTATCCATTAAATTGCGTAGGTCCGGGCTCGTTCCGGCGGGCTCCCCGTTTGATGAACTCAGTGTTAAGGAATGAGAGTCCGCGCCTGTGAGTCATTATCTATAGCATATTCGTTCATGTCGGGCGAATTCCAATTCTCGCCCCATCCGCTATTTCTCGTCTTTTGGATTAAATTCGGCTCAGATTAAAACGGCGTTTTTTCCTGCCAGGCGTCCAATTGAAAGCCTCAAAATTCGCGATGTGTCTTCCCGAAACCTGCAATCCTTCGCTTTCCAGAAGTCTGCGTTGGAGGGAGACGTTCGGCTCGCGAAGCAGCAACGTGCCTCCGGCGCCCACGACGCGATGCCAGGGAATGCCGCGGCCGCTCGGGCAGGCGGCCATGGCGCGTCCAGCGGTTCGAGCGCCGCCGGGCAATTTCAACGCACGCGCAATCGCGCCGTAGGTTGTGACTCGCCCGCGTGGGACTTTTTTAACCAGCTTGTATACAGGATTCCAATTCATTGAATTCACATTGACGATGAGCAGTACTAGCGGTCTCAGACTATACTTTAAACAATCAGTCAATGAGGAACAGAAATCCAAATAAAAGAATTCAGCATCTAATGATTTAGAAAGGGTGAAAGGGTGTACCACTCGGGAACACTTGGGAAATGGTCCACAGGAATTCGAACAGCAGGGCGCCACAAAATGAGGTTTGGCCCGAGAGCCGGCGCGACACTCTAAAAAGCTAAAAAGGGGGAGTTTACTGATACGAGGCAACCGCCGCACATAAGTGACATCTAAATTGACACCGTAGTGGACGAAACGTACACTACGTAAAGATGTCGGTGCCAGGAGCGAAATATGGCATTTCTTCGGCGCAAAGGCAACGCTTTTTACCTGGTTCATAACGTCCGCAAGGGCGGCAGGGTGAGACAACTGCACCTGGCCAAGCTCGGCGAACGGCCCAGGATCACCGACGACGTTGTCCGGCAGGTTTCCCGCTCCCACCCATTCGTGGATGTGAACTGGAGCCGCCTTCGCGAAGAAGTCAATAACCGGATTGAGCTGTACGATCCCACTTCCTTTCAAGTTCAAAAGCTCGTTTCCACTCTGCGCACTCTGAATCTCGATCTAGCCGACCTTTTCCCTCCGTTGCTTGATGTGTCGCAAGCTCCGGAAGCAGGCCAGGAGATCATTACCCAGCTACGACTTCTGCACTCCACTGTGGGAGTGAAACTCGATCAGTTCGATCGTGCCCCTCGACGGGGCATGCTTGCAGTCCGGAAGTTCCGGTAGGAGTTCTTCCGGTAGGAGATAGGCCAAATGAGCAGCAATCGCACGTCGCAACAAACACTGGATCCCACGCTTAGAAGTGTGGAGTCGCAGGAATTTCAAGCCGCCCTCAGAAGCAAGGTCGTCGGCCAGGAAGAGGGAGTCCGCGCGCTGGTGGACCTGTACCAGGTTTTCTGCGCGGGGATGAGCTCGACCGGACGTCCTGTCGGGAACCTGTTGTTCCTGGGGCCAACTGGCTCGGGCAAGACGCGCATCGTGGAAGCGGCGGCGGAGATTTTGTTCGGGGACCCGCGCGCGGTGATCAAGGTGGACTGCGCGGAGTTCCAGCACTCGCACGAGATCGCCAAGCTGATCGGATCGCCTCCGGGATATCTGGGACATCGGGAAACCCACCCGTTGATCACGCAGGAAGAGTTGTCGAAATATCACACGGAGAAGCTGAAGCTGAGTTTTCTGCTGTTCGACGAGATCGAAAAGGCCTCGGACGCGCTGTGGCAATTGCTGCTGGGGATTCTGGATAAAGCGACGCTGACGCTGGGAGACAACCGGCGAGTAGACCTGTCGCAAACGATGATATTTCTGACGTCGAATCTGGGCGGAGGAGAGATTACGGAGTTGATGACGGGGGGGATGGGGTTCG
>JAOAPW010000040.1 GCA_025463105.1 Candidatus Acidiferrum typicum
GGCTCAGCTTGGCCCCCGACGACTCGCCGCTTCTGCTCCGCGACACCGGCACCCAGGAAATCTACGCTCTCGATTGGCAGGTCCCGTATTAACGCTCGCCTATCCGTAATGCCCGAGTGACGGGCAAACCGGAAGCTATCGGTTCGTCAGTCCGATTTAGTACCGAGAAACGCGCTTGTGGCCACTTAAAGCGATCCTGCCCTAGGACTGATTCTTTGCTAGCGCACATTTCCAGCCTGACATCGGGCAAACTACCCCTTCGTCATTACGAAGTTGCCGGAGCCAGTGCAGCCTGTTCCCCCTGTTAAAGACCACGTGCCGGAGATGGTATTTCCGTTCGCCGTTCCTGACAGAGTGAGGGCGTTGCCGCTGGGAGAACCCGACGTCACGTTGAACTGAAACTTGCCGGTAACGTTGCCATTGAAGTTCCCGCTGAGGACAAACGATCCGCTCTCGGTTTCGCCCGAGACGAAGCACGATGAATTCGTCGAGAAACTAAAGTTGCTCACAGTAAGCGTCCCGTTGCTGTTATTCGCGACCAAGGACGTGCCAAAACTAAATACAGTCGTATTGCTCGTATCCGTAAGTGTCGCGTTCCAGTTACCGTTAATATTGCCGGAATTCGAGTTGCTCGAACCGCACCCGATCAGCGTCAAACACACCGCCAGCAACACTGCTATGCCAAGCTTTTTCGTGGGAGACTTCTTCATGGAAGGATTCCTTATTTTGGGGATTCTCGAAGTGAGGTTGCTGAGCACAAACCCGATCGTGCAGAAATAGTTGCGGGGTTCGGTTGATTTCGTATATCACGCACAAAACACGGGCTTTGACTTAGGTAGCGCAGCACCCTAACATACGGGTACTCGGAATCGTTGTCTTTGTCACCTATGATCGGCCAGACCATCTCCCACTATCGCGTTGTCGAGAAGCTCGGCGGCGGCGGAATGGGCGTCGTTTACAAAGGCGAAGATACGCGCCTGCACCGATTTGTGGCGTTGAAGTTTCTTCCCGAGGATGTTTCCAAAGATCCGCAAGCCTTGAGCCGTTTCCACCGTGAGGCGCAGGCCGCTTCTGCCTTGAACCATCCCAACATCTGCACCATTTACGACATCGGCGAATTTGAGGGACGCGCCTTTATAGCGATGGAGTTTCTGGATGGCCTCACCTTAAAGCACCGGCTGGCTGGTAAGGCCCTCGAGTTAGATGACTTGCTCGCGCTGGGAATGGAAGTTGCCGATGCGCTGGATGCAGCGCACTCGGAAGGCATTGTGCATCGCGACATCAAGCCGGCCAACATTTTTATAACCAAGCGCGGACATGGCAAAGTGCTGGATTTCGGATTGGCGAAGATGACAGGCGGCGACAAGACGGAGGCAGACCGCATAGGTGAGCAGCCCACCTTAATGAGCGAAGAGCACCTGACTAGTCCGGGCGTCACCCTGGGCACGATTGCGTATATGTCGCCGGAACAGGCGAAGGGAAAGGATCTGGATTCGCGAACCGACCTGTTTTCCTTTGGCGCCGTACTGTACGAGATGGCAACGGGAACCATGCCGTTTCGCGGAGACACTTCGGCGCTGATCTTCAAGGCGATCCTGGATGGAGCTCCCACACCTCCTATTCGGCTCAATCCCGACCTGCCAAGCAAGCTGGAAGACATCATTAATAAAGCCCTGGAGAAAGACAGAAATCTGCGCTACCAGCATGCCTCGGACATTCGTGCCGATCTACAGCGGTTGAAAAGGGACACTGAAAGCGGCCGGGCAGTGGCTGCGAGTTCGGCCGAGTTTGCGGCAGCGGAGGAGACGACTCCTCAGCCAAGTTCAGCTGTACCGAGTTCCGCTTCACGGGTGTCTGCGTCGGCATCTTCGGGCAAGGTGGAAGTTTCGGGAATTCCCGCCAGGAGCGGTATCAAAGCCTGGAAGATATTTCTGCCTATCTCCGCGATTTTGGTTGCGGTGATTGCGGGTGCACTCTACTTCCGGTCGAGAAACGCTTCCGCGCTGACCGACAAAGATGCAGTCCTGCTCACCGAATTCGTGAATACGACTGGGGACCCGGTCTTCGACGGCACGCTGAAACAGGCACTGGCGGTGCAATTGGGGGAGTCGCCGTACCTGAACATTTTTCCGCAGTCGCGAATTCGGGAGGCATTGCGATTCATGGGCCGTTCTCCTGACGAAGCGGTGAGCCGCGATTTGGCCCGCGAGATATCCGAGCGCGAAGGCGTGAAGGCCGTGCTGACAGGCACGATCTCCAGCCTGGGCACTCATTACGTGATCACATTGGAAGCAATCAATGCGCACTCAGGGGACACGCTCGCAAGTGAGCAGGCAGAAGTGGAGAGCAAAGAGGGCGTATTGAAGTCGCTGGACCATGCGGCGTCGAGTCTGCGGCAAAAACTGGGAGAGTCCATTGGCTCGGTGCAAAAATTTGCCACGCCACTCGAAAAAGCCACTACATCATCGCTTGACGCACTCAAGGAATTTAGCCTCGGTCAGGCTGAACATCATAAGCAGAACGACGATGCAGCCATTCCACATTTGAAGCGGGCCGTCGAGCTGGATCCAAACTTTGCGATGGCGTATGCGACCTTGGGAGTGACCTCGAGCAACATGGGAGAATCCAAGGCGGCTTCGG
>JAOAPW010000054.1 GCA_025463105.1 Candidatus Acidiferrum typicum
CCTGCGCGAACATTCGCGCCAAAGTAAATTTACCGACGCCTCGCGGTCCGGTGAACAGCATGGCGTGCGGGACGCGCTCACCTCCGAGCATGCCGCGGAGCGCAGTCACCACGCGCGCGTTGCCAATGAATTCCGAAAAACTCACGAACTTCTCCTTGGGCTCATGGCCTCACCGCTACCTGCGAAAGAACGCGCGATTCCACGGCTTTGAGCAACGCGCGGTGAATTTCATCGGGTGAATGCAAAGCGCCGGACGCCGGGCTCGTGCATTCGATGCGCACCCAATTGGGACCGGTCGCCAGGTGATCGTAAATTACGGCGGTTTGCTCGAGATGGCTTACATCCGCTTCCAAAATATCGTGACGACGCGAAGTATAGCTGCGCGGCGCCTTCAGTCCGATCAGGCGATGTGCCTCTGCAGCAGGAAGCCGCAAATAGATGATCAGGTCCTCGACCGGCAGGCCGTAGATTCCGTATTCGACATGCTTGAGCCACGCAAAAAACTCGTCGCGTTTCTCGGGCGGAACGCGTCCCGACTGGTGCGCGAGATTCGAGGCAATGTAGCGATCGGCGAGGACGATCTTTCCCGCGGCCAAGGCCGATTCGATTTCGCCCTTTGCCTCAAATCGGTCTCCGGCGTAAACGAGGGCAGACAGATGAGGATCAACGGCTTCGAGCGGACCGAAATCGCCGTTCAGATAGCGGCCCGCGAGTTTGCCGAAGCAAGAATCGTAGCGCGGGAAAGCGATGGGCTGGATGGAGAGTCCCCGCGCTTCGAGCGCATCCGCAAGCAGATCCAGTTGCGTGCGCTTGCCGGAGCCGTCAATTCCTTCGAGCGCGATCAATTTTCCGCGTGGCGTCATGAACTGCACGTCAGTTTAACGTGTGAACGGAAACGCCGCAAGGAACTCCCGCGCCGCGACCGGGATTCGTCCGGCCACGTGCTAGAATTTGCGCGATGAGTGGTGAAATTAATACAGCGGCCGCAAATTTAGCTTGGGTGCGGGAGCGAATGGAGCGTGCGGCGAGTCGCGCGGGGCGCAAGGCCGAAGATATTACGCTGATCGCCGTCTCAAAAATGCACCCTGCAGAGCGAATTCGCGAATTGTACAAGGCAGGTCTGCGCCACTTCGGTGAGAACCGCGTTCAGGAATGGGAGTTGAAGCGGTCAACTTTGGCGGATCTTGATGCGACGTGGCATTTGATCGGGCATCTGCAGAGCAACAAAGTGGCACGCGCCCTACAAGCATTTCAGACGATCGATTCTGTGGACAGCATCGCTTTGGCGAAGCGGATTGAAAGAGCGAAAAAAGATTTCAACACAGAGGCCACTGAGCACACAGAGAAGGACGAGAAAAATGTGGCGCGAGAAATGGGGCTTCGCGTGTTGCTTGAAGTAAGGCTCGATCCCGCGGCTGCGAAATCTGGTGTGCGCGACGAAGAGTTGCCGCGTCTCGTGGAGGCTGTGTTGCAGCTGCGGCACCTTGATGTGCGCGGGCTGATGGGCATTCCGCCTTACGTGGAGGATACGGAGAAGGTGCGGCCTTTTTTTCGCCACCTGCGCGAATTGCGCGATACGCTGCGCTCGAGATTCGGCAGCGAAATTTTGCCGGTCCTCTCCATGGGAATGTCGCATGATTTTGAAGTTGCCATCGAAGAAGGCGCGACCGAAATCCGCGTAGGGACCGCCCTCTTCGGGGAACGAAACAAGGTTTAGCCCGGGAACGCCAATCTCCCGATTGGCGTCCTGTAAATCGCCAATCGGGAGATTGGCGTTCCCGGACCACGTTGCGGAATTATTCGCCCATTTTCGACTGGTAGAGTTCAGAGTGACGATGTCGTGTGTTCTCACTTCATGGCCGTCATCTATCTAGCGAGAAATGAGGGCTCGAGGGCGTGCAGATCGTCGAAAAAGACGGAGGGGTCAGCTTTGCCGTGCGAGTCCAGCCGCGGGCGAGCCGCGACGAAATTGTGGGAGTTTGGCAGGAAGGACTCAAAATTCGGCTGACTGCGCCGCCGGTGGATGATCGCGCCAATGAAGCGCTGCGGCGATTGTTGGCCACAAGTTTGAATGTGCCTCTGTCGGCTGTTAGAATCGCGTCAGGAGAGCACAGCAGAACGAAGCGCGTGGAAGTTCGCGGCGTGACCGCTGCAGCAGTTCGCGCACTAGCAGATTGATATTCGTTGCTCGCAGCGGATTGATTTCCTTAGCAAATCATATGCCTGACATTGACGCCATTCAGAAAGCCTTGAGCGAGCAGAAGCTTGACGGATGGCTTTTCTACGACATTCTTCACCGGGACGCGATCGCCTACCGCGTGCTCGGACTCGATCACGCCATGGCCAAGCGCCGCTGGTTTTACATGATTCCCGCGAAAGGCGCGCCGCGAAAGCTGGTGCACCGCATCGAAGCAGCAGCCCTGGACTCGTTGCCCGGTGAAAAGATGGTCTATGCGGCGGCCGAGGAGTTGGAAAAAAATCTGAAGAAGCTCGTCGGGCGCGCCAGGAAAGTGGCGATGCAATATTCGCCGAAGAATCAGATTCCCTACATATCGCTTGTGGACGCCGGGACCGTGGAGCTCATCCGTGCGCAAGGCTGCAAGGTGGTAAG
>JAOAPW010000066.1 GCA_025463105.1 Candidatus Acidiferrum typicum
ACGCACGGGCACCCACTCAATTTTTCCGGAAAAATGTATAAATTTATTCCGTACGGCGTGAGCAAGGAAACCGAAACAATCGATTACGACGAATTGGAACGGCTGGCGTGCGAGCACAATCCAAGAATGATTGTCGCGGGCGCGAGCGCTTACTCACGCATCATCGATTTTCCACGGATGGCGGCAATCGCGCGGGCAGTGGGCGCGCTGCTCTTCGTGGATATGGCCCACATCGCGGGCCTCGTGGCAGGAGGCATGCATCCGAGCCCGGTGCCACATGCGGATTTCGTTTCCACGACGACGCACAAAACTCTGCGCGGGCCCCGCGGCGGCCTCGTGCTTTGCAAGACTCAGTTCGCGAAGGAACTCGACCGCATCACTTTTCCCGGAACGCAGGGTGGGCCGCTTATGCATATCATCGCTGCGAAGGCTGTGTGCCTGAAGGAAGCGGCCGATCCAGGATTCCGCGAATACGCCAAACAGGTCGTTGCGAACGCCCGCAAGCTCGCCGCCGAAATTTCCAAAGGTGGATTCCGCATCGTCACCGGCGGCACGGACAATCATCTCTTCCTGATCGATCTTTATTCGCGCGGGGTGACCGGGAAGGACGCGCAACCGGCGCTGGACCGCGCGGGCATCACCGTCAACAAAAATTCGATTCCGTTCGACCCGACGCCGCCGATGACGGCGGGTGGAATTCGCCTGGGCACGCCTGCTATAACAACGCGGGGGATGCGCGAAGCGGACATGGAACGCATCGCGGCGTGGATTGCCGAAGTGCTTTCGCACCTGGGCGACGCTGAGCGGGAACGCCGCATTCGCGCCGAAGTGGCTGAGTTTGCGATGCAATTTCCTCTTTACAATCGACGCTGGGATATCACGCCATCCCTGACAGGGAGTCCCGGCGCGTCTCGGTGAGCGCAGCGCCGATGCGTGTAGCGATCGATATCCGTCGCGCCGGCGATTTCGGAGTCGGCACGTACATTCGCAACATCGTCAACGAATTTGCGCGCAGCGACGACGAAACCGAATACCTGCTGATCGGGCAACATCGCCACCTGGTGCAACTGGATTCGCTGCCTGAAAATTTCAAGCTGCTCGAATATACTTCTACACCCGGTTCGTTCCATACACACATGCACTTGCCGTTTCTGCTGCGCAAACACGGCGTGGATATTCTTCACATGCCGTGGTTTTACGCGCCTGCCATCGTTCCCACCCGGTTGGTGATGACCGTGCACGATCTGACCGACGTGCTTGCGCCGCCGGTCGGAGCAACACCGCTCGTGCAGGCCGGACGATTGTATTTTGCGCGCCGGGCGCTGGCGCGTGCGAACAGGATCATGGCGGTTTCGCATTCCTCCAAGCGCGAACTTTCCCGCGTGTTCGGCGTTCCAGAGGAAAAAATCGAAGTCGTCTACAACGCGCTCGACGAACGATTCCTGCGCGAGCCCATGCCGACCGATGGCGACCGCGTGCTGGAACGTCACGCTGTAACCGATCCTTTCGTGCTCTACGCGGGCAATATCAAACCGCAAAAAAACCTGGCGCGTTTGATCGAAGCCTTCGCCGTGGCCAAGGCGGACCTGCGCGATCACCCGCAATATGCGGGACTGAAATTGCTCCTGATCGGGGATTCCGCGGAGGAACATTCGGATTTACGCCGCGCCGTTCTGCGATCACGAGTGCAGGGCGAGGTGCGTTTCCTGGGATTTGTGCCGCATCCTGTATTACGAGTTTTTTATTCCCGCGCATCGGCGTTCCTGTTTCCGTCATTGTACGAAGGGTTTGGTTTGCCGCCCCTGGAAGCGATGGCGCACGGGACGCCAGTGCTGACTTCCAGCGCGTCATCATTGCCGGAAGTGTTCGAAGACGCTGCTCTACTCGTAAATCCGGAAAACGTTTTTGAGATTGCGCGCGGGATCCGGCAAATCCTGACAGAAGACGTAACGCGAGAAGCGCTGATCCGCCGCGGACACGAGTTGGTGCGGAAATATTCCTGGGAGCGTTCCGCGGGCCAGGTGCGAGACGTGTACCGGGCCGTGCTTGCCGGAAATTCGTCGAAGTAGGGGCACGGTTCACCGTGAACGGCATTCTGTGCCCCTACACGTTGACGATTACTATTTCGAGTTCCTCCACGTGGCCATCGCGGATGGAGAATGCGCGGACCGGATTTGGCGCGGCGGCCAGCGGTGAAATGATGAAGTATGCCTGGTACGGGTAGGCGGCCAGCTCAACATCGCTCGGTGACGGGAAGTTTTCAGTGGCCGGATGCGAATGATAAATGCCCAGGTGGTCCAAGCCTTTTTCGCGCATTTGCCGGAAGAGCGGGAACAATTCCTGAGGAGCGACTTCATAGGCGGTTGGGCTGGCTAGAACGTTCTTCGCGGGAAAACTCTTCGTGATAACTCCATCGACGCCGGCAAGCAGGCCGCAGCATTCCATACGCGACTCGCTGCGCGCATGGCGCAGCATTTCTTCAACGATTCGGGCGCGCACGCGGATTTCTTGAGGCATGCGCGCCAGTGTACCTTACGCGTGTCGGCCAAGCGACAGCGGATGTAAGTTTCATTTGGAGCCCACGAGTTAATTGACGGCTCGAAGCAGACTTCGATTAGACAGTAACGTTCAGGCTGCCGGCCGGCGCTGGAATACTCGCGCCACCGGAGCCGGAAGGTTGAGAAGATGAGAAGCCGCCGATTTGCTGGATATCATTCTGGAGCGTCGAAAAAGCTGCCTGGGCCGCGGAAAGATTTCCCGACTGCAGAGAATTTGCCAACTGGCTGAAATCCTGTGCCAGCGAACTGCTCTGCTGGCCTGAGGAGGAACCGTTCGAGCTTTCCACATGATGATGGTGATTGTGACGGCCAGACACCTGTGCGTTATTTTGAGGCGCGTCCTGCTGAATGGTTGTGAAGTCCTGTTGAGCCGCCTGCAAGTTTCCCGACTGCAAATCTTGTCCAAGTTTTGCGAACGCCTGCACCACGGGGTTGGCGCTATTAGCAGTGGTAGAGGTATTGTTTTGCAATACGGACGACAGATCATGGGACAACGTGCTGAAATCTGATTGTGCCTGCGACAAATTGCCCGCTTGAAGATCCTGTCCCAACTGCTTAAATTCACTTCGGATTTGCTGAAACGGATTTTGCTGATTTTGCGGATTCTGTGTCCCGCTCAAAGTGGAAAGAATGCTACTCGCGATACCGATCACGGACATTTTTCACCTCATCGGAATTGTTCAATCAATTCCGGCACTCGTTGCCATACCATTCAGATAGTTTATCGGCCACCAGGCAAAAAACTTTAACTTGCCTGCAAGAGTTCCGCCCAGTTCGCTCGCGTCCCGGAGCAGCCGCGCGGTGTAAGAAGCACGCTCGTTGCCAGAGCCACAAATTCAGATGAACTGGCACAAGGGCGTCTCTCCATTCAAGTTACGATTGACAGGAGTTTGCGTTTTTTCAAATTGCGCGGCTCAGCAGGCAGGAAAGTCCTAACTCGAGCGGAAACGGGCAAAATTTGCCTGACCGTCAAACAGAATCAGCGCATGGCAATGAGATAAAGGAGAAATGTTCGGAAACGGAACATGAGGGAGAAGCTGCCGGGGCGCCACGAAGGCGCCCCGCAGAAAATTCAGATCGAAGCGTTACGCCTTTTGTGCCGCGCGCCGCAGGAATGTCGGAACGTCCAGATCGTCCGCGGTAGCAGTATTCTCCTGGTGAATTACTTCGTTGACGACGGGACGCTGCGGCGCTTCCTGGATAACTTCTTCGGGCTCGACAACAACGAGTTCTTCGCGCCCAGCCTTCCAGGTCTTTGGCAAGAATGCAGGCTTTTGGTGCGGCTGCCTGCGGGCCGCTTCGCGGAATCCCGCGGCGATGACGGTAATTTTCACTTGTTCCTTCATGGCATCATCCATTACGGCGCCAAAAATAATGTTGGCATTTTCGTGCGCAGCTTTCTGAATGACGGAAGAGGCCTCGTGCACTTCATGAAGCGTGAGGCTGGAAGATCCGCAAATGTTGATGAGAATGCCCTGCGCGCCCTGAATCGAATTGTCTTCGAGCAGCGGGCTGTTGATGGCGCGATTAGCAGCATCGACGGCGCGATTGGAACCGGAAGCGACGGCGGTGCCCATGACGGCGTAGCCCTGTCCCTGCATGATGGTCCGAACGTCAGCGAAGTCGCGATTGACGATCCCGGGAATTGTGATGATGTCGCTGATACCCTGTACGGCCTGGCGAAGAATATCGTCGGCGATGCGGAACGCCTCGAAGAAGCTGGTTCCGGTTTCGACCGTCTCCATGAGGCGCTCGTTCGGGATGACGATCACGGTGTCCACGCAGCCGACCAGCTCGGAGAGGGCCTGCTCAGCCTGCTGCTGGCGGCGCTTGCCTTCGAATGCGAAAGGCTTGGTGACGACGGCGACGGTAAGCGCGCCGAGCTCGCTTGCCAAAGACGCGACGACGGGAGCCGCTCCGCTGCCTGTGCCGCCGCCGAGGCCGGTGGTAAGAAAAATCATGTCCGAGCCTTCGAGCGCTTCAATGATTTTGTCGGTATCCTCGAGCGCGGCTTTGCGGCCTACTTCAGGATTGGCGCCCGCGCCGAGTCCCTTGGTCAGCTTGCCGCCGATCTGAAGTTTGACCGGCGCTTGTGAAAGTTTGAGCGCCTGCAAATCCGTGTTTGCGGCGATAAACTCGACGCCCTCAACCTTGGCGCGAATCATGCGGTTCACAGCGTTGCATCCGCCGCCGCCCACGCCGATCACTTTGATCTTGGCGCCGTTTTGATTTTCTTCGCTGAATGAAATTCGGATTCCTGCGTCTTTCGCCATCTTTGTCCTCCCCCGGAAAATTGATCCTGCCGCGCCGGAGTTTTTGTTGTTACCCGCCGGCGAACATGCTTTTAATCTTTGACACAAAGTTCCCAGGCCGCTGGGGCGCCTGACGCCGGGCTCGCGCGCCGTAAAGCAGCAGACCGACCACCGTGGCGTACTCGGGCTGGGTAAGCTCTTGGGGCATGCCTTCCAGGCCGCGCGGCGTGGCCAGGCGCACAGGCAAATTAAACATGCGCTCGGCGAGTTCCGTCAGACCTTTCAGGTGTGCGCCGCCGCCGGATAGTACCAGACCGGCTGGGATCAGCGCGGTAAAACCGCCGCGCTGCAATTCATCGCGAACCAGTGAGAGCAATTCATGCGCCCGCGGTTCGAGGATTTCGTTCAGCATCCGCGTGAAGATTGTGCGCGGAGGACGGTCGCCAACACTGGCGATTTCGATGGGATGATCTTCCAGAATCAGATCCTTGAAGACGCATCCGTGCTCGCGCTTGATCTTTTCCGCTCCAGGGATTGGCGTGCGAAGTCCCACGGCAAGATCGTTCGTGAAATGATCGCCCCCCACGGGAATCGCCGCTGCATGCCGCAGCATGCCGTTGCCGAAGACAACGAGTTCGGCTGTGCCGCCGCCAATATCAAGCAGGCAGCAACCGAGTTCGCGTTCATCCTGCGTGAGGCAGGATTCCGCCGAAGCCAGCGGCTCGAGCACCGTGTCCGCCACTTCGATGCCCGCCTGATTCACGGCGGTCACCAGATTCTGCATGGCGGATGCGGATGTGGTCACCAGATGAACGTTGACTTCCAGGCGCTGGCCCACCATGGACATGGGATCGCGAATGTTGTCCTGGGCGTCGATAAGAAATTCCTGGGGAAGTACGTGCAGGATGACGCGGTCGTCTGGCAGGGTGATGTTGCGCGCGGCATCCACGGAGCGCTTGATGTCGTCGCGATCGATGTCGCGCGGGCGATGGCCGAGCGTGATGCCGCCGCGGCTGTTGACACCGCGAATGTGGCTGCCGGCAACGCCGACAATCGCGCGTTCAACGGGAACGCCGGCAATACTTTCGGCTTCTTCAATAGCGCGGCGGATCGAAGTCGCCGTCGCGCCCAGATTGGCAATCAGTCCCTTGCGCAGGCCTTTCGATTCAGCCGCGCCCATGGAGATGAACTTCGCTGCCCCGGAGTCGTCCACTTCGCTGAGGATGGCGCACGTTTTCGTGCTCCCAACATCCAGCGCCACCAAATACTTCTCTTTCTTGCTCAAACCGCCGCTCCTTGGAGATTTCCATCCGGCCCAGGCGGGGACGCGCCCAAAACGGATTCTCTCAAAAAACCTTTTCACCGCCGCTTTCGCACAGGCTGAGCTCGGTGAGGGGCGCTCTGAGCAGGGTGAGCCGCCACCATTCTGGCTTCAGAATTCACAACCACTTGCCTGGCAAACCGCAAATCCACCGAATCCACACGTCCGGCGCTCGCCCGCCACTGGTCGACATTTTCCGCCAACAGGTGATAACGATTTGCGAAATCGGAATCGCCAAAGTGAACGAGGACTGGCGCTGCAGTGCCCGAGGCTGATCCGCCGCCCAAACCCGTGATGGTCGCGCGAACATCGCCGGCATCGGAAAGGTCCACTTCACTGATGCGATCGTCAGCGCCGGGTTGCCCTTGCTCGATATCCCTCATAAATTGGGTAAACAGTTTCATGCGCTGTTCTCGCACATCGCGCGGCATGGATTCAGTGATGCCGCTCACGACGGGAAAGCGGAATTCTCCTTCAGCGGGCCGTTCCAAAATCACTCCATCAGCATCCATCAGGGAGAGATCGTTCACTCCGCGCAGAAAAGCCACGGGCGTGCGTTCGGTGACCTCCACTCTGATGCGGTTCGGCAATACGCGTTGTATGTCGGCGTGTTCCACCCAGGCCAGCGATTCCAGGGCCTTACGGCGTTCGCCGAGCGGGACGCGAACAACACTGTGATGCATGTCCGCGGAAAATTTCTCGACGATCGCGTCGGGAGAAACGAACCGGTTGCCCTGAATCTCAATCTGGTCCGCGCTCTCCATCATCACGCTGGGCGAATACAAAAAGTAAATTGCCGCCTGGTAGAGCAAAAATCCCAGCACAACCGCGGCGATTATTCCGGTCACGACCCGGCGGTACAGCGGCCAGGCCTTGCGGTTGAATTTGCGCTTGCGAATCTCCACCGGCTTCTGCCGCCGGAGATACTTAGGCTCCTCTTCAGCCAGCGCATCCGCGGGGAGATAATCTGGTTCGGCGCTCATGATTCCTTCCACACGATAACTTCTTCTTCCAGCTCGACGCCGTACCGTTCGCGCACTCGCTGGCGCACATCGGAAATCAGCGCGAGCATGTCGGCGGCGCTGGCATGTCCGGCGTTCACGAAAAAATTGGCGTGACGATCGCTTACTCGCGCGTCACCAACGGAATGGCCTTTCAGGCCCAGCTCATCGATCATGCGCCCGGCGGATCCACCCGGCGGATTCTTGAAAATACAGCCTGCGCTTTTTTGATTGAGCGGCTGGCTGGCACGCCGCTTTTCATTGCAGATGCGAATTCCTTGAAGAATTTCCTTGAACGGTTTGGAGGGAAGTTCCAGTCGCACCGTCAGCATAATATCATCGGGCGCAAAAGAAGTGTGCCGGTATTCGAAATTTATTTCAGCGCCGCGCAGAGTTTCAATCCGGCCGGTGGCAGCACGATAGACCTGGACCTCCCTCACGAAGGTTCCAATCTGGGTCCCGTACGCCCCGGCATTCATCCGCAGCGCCCCCCCGATGGTGCCGGGAACGCCGATCAGGCCTTCCATGCCGCCCAGGTCGGCTTTAGCGCAGGTCGTGACCGTGCGGCCCAAATCGGCGGCGCAATCCACGAGCACCGAATTCCCATCAATACGGACTTCGGGATTCTGGCGTTCGAGTTGAAGAATTACCCAGGGCAATTCGCCGTCTGGGAGAAGCACATTGCTTCCGCCGCCAAGGAAACGGTAGGGCACTGCGTGTTGCTTCAGCAGGCGCACGAGCTCAGGTAAGGAATCATGTTTGAGAATTAAAAGGAGGTCGGATGTGCCGCCAATTCCTAGAGAAGTCTTTTCCGCCATCGACACACCTGGTTCGTGCTCGACGCCCAGGGCGGCTAACGCTCCGATCAAAGTGGGGTCGCTAATGCGCATGATGCAGTGAAACCCTCGCGCCTAATAGAACCGCGAGTTCTCCCGACGCGCGGCTGACATTGCCGGCGCCAATGGTCAAAATTGCGTCGCCGGGACGCGCGGCCCGCAGCAACTCCTCGATTCCCTTTTGCATGGAGCTGTGGAACACGACGTTCTTGTGCCCGGCTGCGCGAATCGCATCGGCCAGCGCCTGTCCGGTGATTCCGGGGATGGGCGTTTCGCCCGCCGCATAAATATCCATCAGCACAACCATGTCAGCCTGATTGAAAGCGCTGCAAAAATCATCCCAGAGATGTTTGGTGCGCGTGTAGCGGTGCGGCTGGAAAAGCACGAGAATGCGGCCGAAATTGCATCCGCGCGCCGCTTCCAGCGTCGCACGAATCTCCGCCGGATGATGGCCGTAATCATCGATCAGCGTGATGTCCTTGATGACTCCCTTGACGTCGAAACGCCGGCCCACCCCGGCAAATTCTTCGAGGCCCACACGAATCAGGTCCGCGGGAACGTTCAGATAGAGCGCGACAGCCGCTGCCGCGGCGGCATTGCGCACATTGTGGATTCCCGGCGGCCCATTGAGATGAAATTTCCCAAGGTCGTCGCCTCGATAAGTCAGACGGAATGTACTTTCGAGTCCGAGCAGCTCAACTTCACTGATTACAAGGTCGGCCTGGGTCGAAGTACCGTACGTGATGACCGGACGATGCACGTTCGGAATGATGGCCTGCACGTTTGGCTCGTCCAAGCAGAGCACAGCGGCTCCATAAAATGGCACGCGATTGACGAACTGGGTGAAAATTTCCTGAATTTCCGCCAGAGACTGATAAGTATCCAGATGCTCGCGATCGATCGTTGTGACGACAGCGACGACGGGAGCAAGCAGCAGGAACGTACGGTCGCTTTCGTCGGCTTCGACGACCATGTATTCGCCACGCCCGAGACGCGCGGTCGCGCCGATGTGGTTTACGCGGCCGCCCACGACAAATGTGGGGTCCAGGCCCGCCGCTGCAAGTACCGAAGCGGTCATCGAGGTGGTTGTCGTTTTCCCGTGCGCCCCGGCAATGGCGATTCCGTGTTTCAATCGCATCAGCTCCGCGAGCATTTCGGCGCGCGGAATGACGGGAATTTTTTGGCGGACCGCTTCGACGACCTCGGGATTGTCGCGGCTTACGGCGGAGGAAACAACCACGACGTGCGCTCCTTCAACCTGCTCGGCCTTGTGGCTCTCGAATATTTGCGCGCCCAAATTTTGCAGGCGTTCAGTGATGGCTGTGGTCTTCACGTCGGAACCAGTAACCGAGTAACCGAGGGTCAAGAGGACTTCGGCGATGCCGCTCATACCGATCCCGCCGATACCCACTAGATGAATGCGTTTAAAATTATGAAATGCCACCATCAATGGGTCACCAGTCCTTCCACGAGATTCACCACATCCTGCACCGCACGTGGCCGAGATAGCCGTCGGGCATTCGCAGCCATCGTTTGCAACTCAATCGGCTGGTCGATCAATGAAAAGATTTCCTGCGTAAGGCGCTCGGCGGTGAGTTGGGGCTCCGGAATCAAACGCGCCGCGCCCGCGCGTTGCATTTCCTGGGCGTTGCGCAACTGATGGCTGTCGGTGGAAGCGCCGAATGGAATGAAAATGGCGGCGCGGCCGGCAGCCGCTACCTCGGCAGCGGTAATGGCCCCCGCACGGCAGACGATCAAGTCAGCCTGGGCAAACCGTTCTGCCATGTTTCCGATGAAGGGCAGTACCTCCGCGTTGATTTCACGCCGCGCATAAGCGACACGCACTGCATTATAGTCGCGTTCACCGGTCTGATGAACGATCGAGATGCGATCCTTTTTCGTAGATAGCAAGTCCGCGGAATCCACGAGTGTGCGGTTTATGGCCAGGGCGCCCTGGCTGCCTCCGGTAATCAGAATGTGAAACGGCTCGGCCGGCGCGCGCTGCGGCACGTCGAAAAATTCCTGGCGCACGGGAATTCCGGTGAGCGTCGCTTTTCGTCCCCACAGTTTCGTTGGCGCCTCGTACGCCGTAGCGACGCGAGTCACCATGCCTGCCAGAACGCGGTTGGTGAAACCCGGCTCCGCGTTGGGCTCGAAAACCACAGTGGGCAGTCCGCGCAATACGGCAGCAAGCATTACTGGACCAGCTGCGTATCCACCGACGCCCAACGCAGCGGCGAATTTGTGGCGGCGGAGGATCGCAAAGGAATCCCACATTGCGGGGGCCAGCTTCGCGACATTCTTTACGAATTTCATCCCACCAATACCTTTCAGACCCGCGGAGCGAATCGTCTCCAAAGGAAATCCCGCCTCCGGTACCAGACGAGCTTCAATCCCGCGCTCGGTTCCGACGAACACGACTTCTCTTTCCGCTCCTCGTGCCATCCATTCGCGAGCAATAGCCAGCGCGGGGAAAACGTGCCCGCCCGTGCCGCCTCCCGCAATCAGCAGCTTCAAATTTCGTTGCCCCGCTTCCGGCATATGGAACTCAAAGCCGCTTCCAGCTTTGTTGACGAAAGTCTTCGGCGTTCCCGTAGCTCCGGCGTCTTGGCGGCCTTTTTTGCGCCATCGAGAAGCTGCGCCGGAGCCGGCGAGACGCCGGCGCTACGAAAACTCATTCTTCGCATATCAATCCGCGTGCTGGCTGATATTCAGGAGCACGCCTGTGGCCGCCAGCATCACCAGGAGGCTCGAACCGCCGTAACTAATGAAGGGCAGCGGAATGCCTTTAGTCGGCATCATTCCCAGCACCACGCCCAGATTGATCAGCGCCTGGCTCAACACCATTACAGTGATGCCCAGCGCGGCGAAGCGGCCAAATTCGTCGGTGGCCTTACACGCGGAACGTATTCCCCGCCAACCGTAGGCCGCGAATAAAGCCAGCACGATCGCTCCGCCAATGAATCCCATTTCTTCGCACAGCACGGCATAAATAAAGTCAGTGTGGGCTTCCGGCAGATAAAAAAGTTTTTGCTTGCTCTCCATCAGGCCAACGCCGGTGAATCCGCCCGACCCCACCGCAATCAGGGACTGCAGCAGTTGGAAACCGCGTCCTTGCGGGTCCGCCATGGGATTCAAGAACGCCATCACCCGTTCGTAGCGATAGGAAACATGCACGATCAGAAGATAAATAACGGGCAGCGAAGCCAGTCCAGCGCCCGCAATATATTTGACGTCGA
>JAOAPW010000083.1 GCA_025463105.1 Candidatus Acidiferrum typicum
AATTTGCAGGTGAACGAGACCCTTTCCATCAATTGGGAAGACCCGCATCCGCGTGTGCAGTGGGATGGCGGTTCGACGATCGGCGAATCCAGTTGCGTCTCCTGCGGACACTGCATCACCGTCTGCCCGTGCAATGCGCTCATGGAAAAATCCATGCTGGGGCAAGCCGGATTCTTCACGGGAATTTCCAAGGAATCGCTCGACGGCATGATCGATGTGGTCAAGGGCATCGAACCGGAAACGGGATACGGCGCCATTCTGCGTTTGTCGGAGATCGAATCGGCCATGTGCGAGTCGCGTATTCGCCGCACCAAAACCGTGTGCACCTATTGCGGAGTTGGTTGCAGCTTCGATGTGTGGACCAAGGATCGCTACATCCTGAAGGTTGAGCCGGCGGACGGTCCCGCGAACGGAGTTTCGACTTGCGTCAAAGGAAAATTCGGATGGGACTACGTCAACGCTCCAGACCGGCTGACGAAGCCGCTGATACGCGAGGGCGAGAAATTCCGCGAGGCCAGTTGGGACGAAGCTCTCGATCTGGTGGCGCGAAAATTTTCCGAAATCAAGTTGCAGCACGGGCCGGACTCGCTCGCCTTCATCTCTTCTTCAAAATGCACCAACGAAGAGAGCTACCTGATGCAGAAATTGGCGCGAGCCGTGGTCGGCAAGAATAACATCGACAACTGCTCGCGCTATTGCCAGGCGCCCGCCACTATGGGATTGTTTCGCACCGTAGGATACGGCGGCGATTCGGGCTCCATTCACGACATCGAGAATGCGAGCCTGGTGCTGATCGTTGGCAGCAACACGGCGGAGAGCCATCCGGTGCTCGCCACGCGCGTGAAGCGCGCCCACAAACTTCACGGGCAAAAACTTATCGTGGCCGATCTGCGCGAAAACGAAATGGCGCGGCGTGCCGACGTCTTACTCCACCCCAAACCGGGAACGGATCTGGTCTGGCTCTCCGCGATCACTCGCTATCTGCTCGAAAACGATCTGGCGCACAAAGACTTCCTTCGCCAACGGGTGAACGGACTCGAAGAGTACAAGAAGACACTCGAGCCCTTCACCATGGAATTTGCTTCGCAGACGTGCGGACTTCCAATAGAGACGCTCAAAACTGTCGCGCACATGAGCGCCGAAGCCGACAGAATGTGCGCGCTTTGGGCCATGGGAGTGACGCAGCAAAGCCAGGGGTCCGACACGTCTACGGCCATCTCAAATCTTTTGCTGGTCACTGGAAATTATATGCGGCCGGGCACCGGTTCGTATCCGCTGCGCGGGCATAACAATGTTCAGGGCGCCAGCGACTGCGGTTCGATGCCCAACAGTCTGCCCGGCTACCAATCGGTCAACGATCCGGAAGTTCGCGCGCGATTCGAGGCGGCGTGGTTGACGAAACTGCCGAGTACGAAGGGTTTCGACAATCACGAAATGGTCGACGCGATCCATGAGGGCAAGCTGAAGTCGATGTACCTCATTGGCGAGGAGATGGCCATCGTAGATTCCAACGCCAATCGCGTTGCGGCAGCGTTCGCCAAACTGGATTTTTTCGTTGTGCAGGATATTTTCTTCAGCGCCACCTGCCGGTTCGCTGATGTGGTCCTGCCTGCCTGCCCCAGCCTCGAAAAGGAAGGCACATTCACGAGCACCGAGCGGCGCATCCAGCGGCTATATCAAGTGTTAGAGCCGCTTTCGGGCAGCCGGCCGGACTGGAAGATTACGCAGGATATCGCCAACCGTCTTGGCGCCGATTGGAATTACCAGCATCCCTCAGAGATCATGAGCGAAATGGCTTCGCTCACGCCGATGATTGCGGGCGTGACCTACGAACGGCTCGAAGGCTACAAGACTCTGCAGTGGCCCGTCGCCCCCGATGGAAGCGATCAGCCGTTGCTCTATACCGAGAAATTTAATTTTCCGGACGGCAAGGCGCGGCTGTTTCCGCTCAGCTGGTCCGGACCGGTGGAAAAAGCCAACGCACAATTCGATCTGCATCTGAACAATGGGCGTCTGCTCGAACATTTCCACGAGGGCAACCTGACCTACCGCGTAAAGGGCATCCGTGAAAAGACGCCGGACACGTTTGTCGAAATTTCGCCGGAGCTGGCTCAAAAGCGCGGCGTGCAGAGCGGCACGTGGCTGTTGCTCACTTCACGCTACGGACAAGTTCGCGTGCGAGCGCTCGTGACGGACCGGGTCAGCGGGCAAGAACTCTATATGCCGATGAATTCCACGGAGAGCCCGGTGAATCGATTGACCAGCAGCATTACTGATCCGGCGACTCACACGCCCGCTTACAAGGAAACCAGCGTTCACATGGAAATTTTGCCCGAGATCGGCGAAAGTCCGCTGCCGCGCGTCAATCATCGCTTCGGCCATCCCACTCCGCAACACGGCGTGGAGGTCGAGCGGAAATGGAAACGCCCCGATTATCATTTTCCGGGAAATGGGCTCGTTCAAATCCAGCAGCGCTAGAAAAAAGGAGAGAGAGCTATGGCCAAGCCTGTCCCATTGCAGTTGCCTCCCCGCGATCCGCGCGAAGAAATGCGCGCACGATTAGAAAGAGCACCGCTGGAACACGCAGACGCACTACTTGCCACGTACGAGGTGTTGCAAGGATTGCATGACAGTGGGCTGCTGGAAGTGTTGCGCGGACTGCTTGGATCCAGTGACAAAGTACTGGAGACCGCCGTCGACGCGGCGCGAGCCCCCGAATCGGTGCGCACCGTACGCAATCTCATGGTTCTAATTAAAATGCTCGGCGAGATCGATCCAGATCTATTCGACGGTTTTGCGCTGGCGCTTCCCGAGGCCATGCAGCATGCCAGGGAACAGGGGAAAGAGCCTCCTGGCTTGCTGGCAATTCTAAATAAGTTTCGGAGCAGGGATTTGCGTCGCGGGCTGGTCGCGATAAACGCTTTGCTCGAGGCGTGGGGAAGAGAATTTTTCTCGGAAGCGCATTCCAAGTCACAAAGATAAATTCGTTCGTGGAGGATGTATGCGGACCATGAATCGTTGGGTGATCGCCACAGCTGGGGTTTTCTTACAGATTGCACTGGGCGCTGTATACGCCTGGAGCGTTTTTCGCACCCCGCTTGCGAAACAATTCGGATGGAGTATTCCTGAAGTCACATTGACGTTTACCATTAGCATTTTTGTGCTGGGCATTTCGGCATTTTTCGGCGGGCTGTGGCTTAATCGCAGTGGGCCGCGCATCGTCGCGTTGACCGGAGGCGCCTTATATGGAATCGGCGTTTTCCTGGCCAGCTTTTCCGATCGCGGGTTGTGGTGGTTGTATCTGACTTATGGAGTGATTGGCGGAATCGGCCTGGGCTTCAGTTACATCGTGCCGGTTGCCGTACTGGTTAAATGGTTCCCGGACCGCAGGGGATTGATCACCGGCATAGCGGTCGGCGGTTTCGGCGCCGGCGCATTGATTACTGCGCCCGTTGCTACGCGTTTGATTCAGACGGTTGGAGTCCTCCACACGTTCGCCTATCTGGGCATCGCATTCCTGATCGTGACAGTTGCTGCCGGCGCTTTCATGCAGAATCCACCGGATGGTTGGAAGCCTGCAGGCTGGAGTCCGACGGCAACGCAAGCGGCCCAACGGGCGAAGCGTGACTATACGCTTCAGGAAGCGCTTGCGACCTGGCAGTGGTGGGCACTGTGGCTTCTTCTTTTTCTGAATACTTCGGCGGGCATTTCCGTAATCTCGCAGGAAGCGCCAATGTTCCAGGAACTGGCGCGCGTAAGTGCGGTTGTAGCAGCGGGCATGGTCGGCGTGGCCAGCCTGGGCAACGCACTAGGGCGCGTATTTTGGGCCGCGGTTTCCGACGCGATCACGCGCAAAGCGACATTTTTCGTGATGTTTTTGATTCAGGTGGTGCTCTTCTGGTTCCTGCCGGGCATTACTTCGGCAAGCGTACTCACTGTGGTCGCCTTCATCATATTGCTCTGCTACGGAGGAGGATTCGGGACCATGCCCGCGTTCGCGGCAGATTACTTCGGCGCGAAAAACGTTGGACCGATCTACGGTCTCATGCTGACCGCTTGGGGATTCGCCAGCGCGTTCGGACCGCTGCTGATCGCGTACATGCGCCAGTCGAGCGGCACGTATCGCGGAGCGCTGCACGTGATCGCTGGAGTGATGCTGGTTTCCGCGGTACTTCCGGTGCTTGTGTCTCCACCGCGAGAAGCCCGTCTCGATCCAGCGCAGAGGCCGGGTCCGCTGTACTCCAAAAACACTGGAACAGGAAGTCCGCGACCCGCACACTAAGCGGCTGCGGAAAAGATTGCTGAAAAGGGTTTTTATCCAATGGCGAAAAAAATCCGCAGCATCGAACTGACGCAAGTGACTCAGTGGGAGGAAGGCAGAGCCACTCGTGTTGAAGATTACCTGGCAGCCGAAGAGCCGCTGGAGATGCGCGCCGGGCAGTACTCACTCGGCGTCACTCTGCGTACGCCGGGTGATGACGAAGAACTCGTAGCAGGCTTTCTTTTTAGCGAAGGCATCATCTCAAAGCGAGAAGATCTGCTGGCGTTGCGAATGCCGGCCGATAAGGATGCCGAGAGAAATCTCGTGCGCGTGACACTCGATCCCAGCGTGCGACTAGCGGAAAATAGTGCGGCGCGCAGATTTTCAGCGGGCTCGGCTTGTGGCGTCTGCGGCAAAGCATCCATCGCGCAGCTTCGGCGGCGAGGCTTGCGCCCTCCGAAGGCTTCTTCGCTGTTCGAGCCCGAAATACTTTGCCGGTTGCCGCCGATTTTGCGCGAGACACAGAGAGTCTTTGTGCGAACCGGCGGATTGCATGCGGCGGCGCTTTTTACCGCGGCTGGCGAACTGCTTGTATTGCGCGAAGACGTTGGTAGACACAATGCCGTGGACAAGGTGATCGGTTGGGCGCTGCTTGGCGGGCGGTTGCCTCTCAGTGATCATGTGTTGCTCGTGAGCGGTCGCGGCGGATTCGAGATCGTGCAGAAATCGATTGCCGCCGGAATTCCCCTGCTGGCGTCGGTGTCTGCGCCCTCGAGTCTTGCGGTACAACTGGCGCGCGAACTGGGATTGACGCTGGTCGGCTTCTTGCGCGGACGACGCTTCGTCATTTACGCCGGCGAGGAGCGGATCGCCGTTACCGCTTCGGTGGCCGTGGGGATTTCCTGACATGCAGTGTCTCGCTCGATCGCGCCGTCGCCCACCATTTCCGTGCCTCTTCGTAATCTCCGGGTGCATTCATGTTTCGCAAAATCAGCCCGCTCGGATCGATCCTTCGCCACTGGCGCGGGTAGACAAGCTCTACGTGAAGCTCATTGATGACGTCGGAAACTTTTCGGACACCCCACGCCAGTGCAGCCGCAATCGTCGCTCCGCATTCGCGGCGGTAGACTGCGGCCAGCGGCTCGATCCCGTGCTCGGTGCGTGGAACGATGGCTTCGCCGCGCGACCGGAGTGCACGCGAAAGCAGCCAGTCGATCCATTCTGCGGAAAGATATGGCAGGTCGCAGGCGACGATCAAATTCCATGGCAACCGCGTCGCGCCCAAAGCGGTGGCAATTCCCGCGAGAGGTCCACACCCGAGTCTATTCGGCCCGCTCTTGACCTGCACTTCATCAGCGATCACATGCAATCCGAGCTTCGCGTATCGACGGGGAGATCCGACAACCGTGACCTCCGCAACGAGTGGCTCGATCAATCGCGCAGTATGAAGGATCAGCGGAACGCCGCTGAAATCGAGAAGTCCCTTGTCGCGGCCCATGCGCGAACTGGCGCCCCCGGCAAGAATAAATCCAGCGACTTGGCGATAGCGCTTCACGACGGCCCTGCGATTCTACGACTGCGCGCGGAACTTGCACAGCGCTCGGGAGAATTGTGATGCCCGCGATTGGATTTGACGAAGCTCTCCGCGCAATTCAGTCGAGCGTGCAGCCCGTCTCTTCGGAAGATGTGGCACTCGCTCAAGCACTCGGTCGAATCGTCGCGGCTACGGTCATTGCCGATGACGACGCGGTGCCATTTCCGCGCTCGGCAATGGATGGCTACGCGGTGCGGGCAAGCGAATGCGCGTTGGCGACGCAGGGAAATCCGATCGAACTTCCGGTTGCTGGGCAGGTGTTCGCTGAAGAAGGCGAATCGACCCTTGCGGGCGGAACCGCTTTGGCGATCATGACGGGCGCACCAGTTCCGCGTGGCGCCGATGCCGTGATTCCACACGAAC
>JAOAPW010000094.1 GCA_025463105.1 Candidatus Acidiferrum typicum
CGAAGGAAAAGATTCCTTCCGCTTCGTATCGCGAGATGCGAGAACAATGCGCCGGGATTTTTCTGGACGGGTGCGGGCTCTACTTGGAGCCCGCGAGAAATCCGTCTCGATCACGCACGACGCGTAGCGCGTAATCGCGCAATTTACGGTTAACGCGCCATCGTGAAACAGGTACAGAGGCCAGATGTCGAGTGTCCCTCCAGCCAGATCGATTCGCGTGGGCGCCTTGGACTCGATTCTCACTTTGACTTGCTCGCTTTCTCCCGCTAGCCTCTCAGTTCCCGCGGAATTCACTGCACCGTGCGCGACGTAGCGCGGACCCAGTAGCGCGGAAATGATATCAGATGACAACCAGACCTCGACTCAAAACGCACAGCCGTGATTCCGTACTTGCACGATTCATGCTGGGCTTTGATGGAGAGACTCTCCCTTCCGAACTTGCAGGGTTTCTCGAACTCGGCCTTGCAGGCGTAGTTCTCTACAAGCGCAATTTTCGTAGCGTGAAAGAACTCCGCAAACTCACGGCAGACATTCGCCGCGCCGCAGGGCGACCGGTACTGATCGGCATCGATCAGGAAGGAGGCACGCGCTTTGCGCTACCGGCGCCGTTTACGGCGTGGCCTTCCGCGGCGGAGCTTGGCCGTGCGCGTGATATCGGATTGACGGAGCAGGTGGCGCGGGCGATGGCAGTCGAACTCCGCGTTGCCGGATGCAATCTCAACTTCGCGCCCATGCTGGACCTCAACGTAAATCCGGAAAGCCCCGTCACGAAGGACAGGAGCTTCGGCGCCGATCCGTACCTGGTCGCGAAAATGGGCGTCGCGTTCGATCACGGACTTCGCGCGGGACGCGTACTCTCCTGCGCGAAACATTTTCCGGGTCACGGGGACACTTCGGTCGATCCGCATCATGACTTGCCTAGATTTTCCGGCACGATGGAGCGTCTGGAATCCGCGGAACTGGTTCCTTTTGCCGCGGTCGTTGGGGCTGGCGTGCCGATGGTCATGACGGCGCACATCCTGCTGCCCAGCATTGACGCCGAACGGCCCGCGTCACTTTCTCGAACGATGCTCGACGGAGTGTTGCGGTGCCGCATGGGATTCAGAGGAATTATCCTGGCCGACGATCTGGGCATGGGCGCGATTGCCAGACGCTATGGCCCGGGAGAAGCCGCTGTGGAAACATTACGCGCAGGTACCGACATCGCCATGCTTTGTCACCACTGGCAGGCAGTGGCGCCGGCCATTGACGCGGTCAGGGAAGCTAATGAGGCCGGGCGATTCGATGCAGCAGAATGGCAGGCATCGCTTGAGCGAATCGAACGCGCTTGCGCCCTGGCGGAATTGCCGGTGCCGCAGGCAGGTCTCGATATTCTGGCATGTGAAGAGTTTCGCGCACTGGCAGCGGCGATTCGTGCGCGGATCCGCTGACGGTGTGAACGTTTTTCGCTCGGTGTCGGTCTTGCAGAAAACAGCCGAACGCAGAGAGAGTTCCGCATAAATATGCAGGCGTGAGGATTAAGAGAGGCGATTAGTAGAATCAATGGAGCGGTCGATGGGACTCGAACCCACGCCTGGACCTTGGCAAGGTCCCGTACTACCCCTATACTACGACCGCCCAGGAACAGGAAAACTTTATCACGTCATCCGCGCGGCGACAAGATCGTATCGTGCCCGCAAAAAACACACGTCACACACTATATCGGGCACGCCGGTTACGACGCACAATCGTGGATCGCACGAAACTCTGCCGTATCTGATTTAGCTGACTTGAAGCACGCGCGCAGTTTTAATGACGGGCGATTTCCTCTGCCGTTCAGCGAACTTGGAGGCCTTGGCACGGTCTGTATATACACGAGCGAATTTCTCTCCGTCCTTGTAAAAAACCGTCACCTGCCAATGCTTGTGCTTGCGCCTTCTGTCTTTTCCCAGCTTGGTACGTTTTCTTTTTTTCAATAGTTTGTACCCGGTTTCATACTATCTCAACTGGAATTGGTCCGCGCAAGTACCGATTCCAGCAATACTCTTCAAACAAAGGGAAAGGGTCGAATTTTGAGCCACTGCAGTCGGAAACAATTCTGCCGATAGGGAGACGGAAGCCGAAAGTTAGAATCGTTTCGCGGATGGAAACCATCAATAAATTGGAACCCAATTTCCCATCGCGCCACCATCTAATGGTTCATGGCGTAATGCATCACTCGGAAAGACAAGCTCCAGGTGATTGCAAAGAAGCTGAGCGATTGGACGATCGAAACTTATCAAACAGATGGCCACGTCGTCAGTTGGAGTCAAGTGCGGGCGCGAAGGTCGAGTAGTGAAGGTGAGGGCTCTATGTTACTGCAAATAAATGAACAAACCAGGATTCAGGATCCTCGTCAGTATGGCTCTGAGGTGGTAAGCAACCTGCGGAACTTACTCATTGCGGGTCGATGGGCGCAGCGCGATCCGCACCGGGAGTATTTTTACGAGATTGAAAATGAGGGCAGCGCTTTTTATTTCCACATTTCACCCATCAACGGCGAAGTAGTGCTGCTTGCAAAGTGGTTAAATGCCGCGAAAGAAGCTTGTACGCTGGCGGCGCAACATTGCGCTTAAGCCGACGTCATTCCAGGTTTTTTGCGCGTAGATCGGAAAGAGATAAGTCGTTTACTTGCATTATCTTACATCGTTTTCAATTATTTGGAACTGCTTTGCCAAATTAGGCTTCACACGCGATGGATTTCACCGTATACTGCCTCCGCAAATCCCAGATTTGGAGCGCCCAGCTCTCGATTCGCGAAACGCCTGTCAGGAGCGGTTTGGCTACCGCTCGGGCATGGTTTCACCGCTTCGCCTGCGAAACGAGCATTACAGGGCCTCCGGTGGAGATTCCAGCCGGTGACGAATAACCTTCCAGGCGCTGCCAATGCACCGAAACGGCGAAGTTCTCCTGCGGTTCCCGAGCGAGACGCCTCCGGAAGCAATCAAAGCTGTTCTACAGCCGCACAAAACCTGGACTCCCTCTCTCTGTTGAGTGAAGTCGAGCGCCTGCTATATCTTGCGCGCACAGAATCCTATTACCAGCTTTTGGGCATTCGGGCGGACTCCCCATGTTCAGAGGTTAAACGGAGATTTTATCAGCTCGCACGGCAATTCCACCCGGATCGCCATATGGACCACCCTGATTGGACGCCACGCCTGCGAACACTAATGGATTCGCTTACCGTGGCCTACAGGACGCTATCGGATGACGCCGCGAAGAAAGCTTACGATTCGCGGCCCAGCGCGCATGAACCCGGAAGCAACTTCCACCGGCCGAGCTATTGCCCCAGGAATGCTTGAGAAACGCCCAAACCTGTATTGCGGTAAAGAACTACATTGAGTCCATCCTTTGGTTGCGTCGCGCGATCGACCTTGAGCCGCAGTCCTCTGTCTTCCGCACCATGCTTGGCCGCAGCCTCGCCGCCATTCCGGAGTATCGCCACGAGGCGGTTGAACAATTTGAGAGAGCCATCCGGCTGGACTCGTTCAATA
>JAOAPW010000099.1 GCA_025463105.1 Candidatus Acidiferrum typicum
CAAACAACTTGACGAAATCGCCGAGAAAGCGAAATCGCTGGGCGCGCGCGGCGTGTACACGTTTAAAGTCACTGCTGAGGGCGTCACGTCGCCGCTCGAAAAAAATCTCGGCGCCGAAGGGCTGAAAAAAATTGTCGCGGCCGCCGATGCCAAACCCGGCGACCTAGTCGTCGCCGTCACGGCTAAAGAACAAATCCCCGGCACCGATGCCGCAGCGCTGATTGCAGGGCAGGTTCGCCTGCTGCTTGCGGAGCAGCTGAAACTGGTACCCAAGGATCGCTGGGAGTTCGTGTGGATCACCGGATTCGCGCTATTCGAGTGGAGCCCGACCGACAAGTGCGTCGTCAGCGCGCAGCATCCCTTCACGGGCATTGTCGAGGAAGACGTCCCGAAGCTCGAAGACGCTTCCGACGAGGTGCGCCTGTCGATGCGTTCGAAAGGCTACGACCTCGTCCTGAACGGCTCCGAATTGGGCTCCGGCAGCATTCGAATTCATCAGCAGGACGTCCAGGAGCGCGTGTTCAAGGCGCTGGGCCTCACCCAGGAACAACTGCGCAACCGTTTCGGATTCTTTCTCGACGCGCTGACGTACGGAACCCCTCCGCACGGCGGCATCGCGCTAGGTATTGACCGCGTTATGGCGCTGCTCGCGGGCGAGAAGTCGATTCGCGAAGTGATTGCCTTCCCGAAGACGGCGAAGGCCCAGGATTTAATGGCCGAAGCGCCATCGGATGTCGATGCCGACCAGCTTGACATGCTTGGAATTCAACTAAAGAAAGTTGAAGAGAAGTAAGATGGAGTCCAGCCGGCGTTCAGGGGCTGAAGCCCGGCACTCCTGAGACACGAAGAGTGTTTGATTCATTTGGGCCTGAGTGATTTCTTGGGCGGATTTCGGAGGTCGGGGCTTCAGCCCCGACGTAACGCTGAGTAACGGAAGGGGCTTTAGCCCCTGAAGGTCCGATGAGCAAACTTCCTCACCGGGTACTTCCGGGAAGCACATATTTCGTTACCTCAAGCACTTGGGAGAGACGCGAACTGTTCCGAGTGCTGGAAGTCGCAGACATCCTGGTTCGACGGATTCTCACCTGCCGAGACAATGGTGCTTATCAGCTTCATGAGTTTGCTGTGATGCCGAATCATTTCCATCTTCTCGTGACTCCGGGCGCAACGACTACTCTCGAGAAAGCCGTCCAATTAATTAAAGGCGGCAGCTCTCACGAGATTCACGCACAGCGTGGAAATAAAATTGAAATCTGGCAGACTGGTTTTCATGATTGGACGATCCGGGACGGCGAAGACTACAGGTCAAAAGTCAGGTATATTCACATGAATCCGGTTCAGGCACGATTGGTGGAACGACCGGAGGATTGGGCGTTCGGATCGGCCAACGGGAAATTTTTAATGGATCGCGTGCCCGAGAAATTCAAGGCTTGAGCTTCAGGGGCTAAAGCCCCGAGAGAGAGGCGCGCTTCGGCCGGGCTGAAGCCCGGCCCTCCTAAAAATCTCGAGCATCAATAAAAACTTGCGCATGAAGAAAACTCGCGCATCACGTTGATCGGTAGCTTCTCGCGTTGTGTTTTGATGCGGACATCTTCTAGGGCGTGCCTTGATGCGGCAGCTTCCCGAGTCATGTTTTGATGCAGCAGCTTCTCAGGTCATGTTTTGATTTGTGAAAGTTTTTTGATGTGAGGAATTTCTGAGTTTGAATTTAGGAGGTCGGGGCTTCAGACCCGACGTGAGAATGGGGAAAATTTGAGGCTTTAGCCCCTGAAGGTTTATGACGCGGATACGCATACTTGCGGAGAATGTCGCGAACAAGATCGCCGCGGGCGAGGTGGTGGAGAGGCCTGCCTCCGTGGTGAAGGAATTGCTCGAAAACGCGCTGGATGCCGGCGCGCAGTCGATTCGCGTGGAAGTGGAATCCGGCGGGAAGCGAATGATTCGCGTGATTGACGACGGCACGGGAATGGCGCAGGACGACGCGCTGCTTGCGTTCGAGCGGCATGCAACGTCGAAACTGCGTACCGCCGACGATTTGCTCTCCATCGCTACGCTCGGATTTCGCGGGGAAGCGCTGCCTTCGATCGCGGCGGTTTCGCGGTTGCTGCTGCAAACGCGGGCTGCTGAAGAAGAGGAGGGAACGCGCGTCGAATTTGCGGGCGGCAAGCTGGTGAGCGTAAAGCCGGAAGGGCTTCCATCTGGAACAACGATGAGCGTCGCGGATCTTTTTTACTGCGTGCCTGCGCGGCGAAATTTTCTGAAGTCCGAGACCACCGAACTGGGACATATTGCTTCGCTCGTCACGCACTACGCGCTCGCGCATCCCGGTAAGCAATTCGTTCTGAAGACGCCGACGCAGGAAATCATCAATGCCACGGCCGTGGAAACGATGGCCGAACGCGTGTACCAGCTTTTCGGGCGGCAGGCTCTCGAAGAATTGTTTGAAATTCTGCCCGTATCGTCACCCATGCGAGCGTCGATCACGGAAACTGAGCTGACGACCGAGGAGCGCGCCGCCGAACTGGTCGTGCGCGGATTCGCTTCGCGGCCCGACGTGCAGCGCAGCAACCGCAACGGAATTTACGTTTTTGTGAACCGGCGACTGGTGCGCGACCGCCTGATCCTGCATGCGATTCATGAGGCTTATCGCAACGTGCTCCCTCCCTCGGTTTTTCCGGCGGTATTGCTTTTCCTGGATCTGCCAGCCGAAGAAGTGGACGTCAACGTTCATCCGGCAAAAATCGAGGTGCGTTTCCGGCATCCGCAATTTGTGCATGATTTCACGCGCGATTCGATCCGCCAGGCACTTTCGCGCGCACGCCCGATCCCGAGTTTTCCCGGCGTGGCGCCCGGCCTTGCGGCCTCTCAGAGTCAACAAGATGGCGCCGCGGCAAGTGCCACTGCGGGAGCGACGAATGGCGCGGGACTGCCGCGCGCTGTGATTCCGCCAATGAATGCTGCCGGCTCGGCCATAGCAGGCGATTTCGAATTGAGCGCGGCGCCGCTGCGGCCGGAGCCGCAACGCTTCCAGTTCGAAAGCGGCATCGGAACGCTCTCGGGCGATCCGGGCTCGACGATTGCGGAACGCTTTTCAGATACCGTGCCCGCAGCATTGGGCGAGTCGGTTTCGGCGGCGTTTCGCGATGCCAGAACTGGCGTGGGAAGCGAATCACAGGCCAGCGCCGAAAGTTTGAGCGAGCTGAAGCCGCTCGGGCAGGTGAGTTCGAGCTTCATCGTTGCGGTCAACGGGGAAGGGTTGTGGATCATCGACCAGCACGTGGCGCACGAGCGCGTTCTGTTTGAACAACATCTGCGCGCGCGGCGCGAAGGACAGCTTACCGGCCAGCGCATGCTGATGCCGCTGATGGTGGAGCTTTCGCCGCGTCAACTCGTCATTTTCGAACGCATCGCCGAGGAGCTGACCGCCAATGGCTTCGAAGTCGCGCAAATGGGACCACGCAGCGTGGCCATTCATGCCACGCCGGCGGGAATTGCCGGCGCGGATGCCGAACGCCTGCTGATGGAAATTCTTGACGGCATCGAACGCGAGAACGCGGCCATCTCCATGGATTCATTGCAGGCGAAAATTGCGGCTTCCACCTCTTGCCACGCGGCCATCAAAGTGAACATGCCGCTCGACCAGACAAAAATGCAGTGGCTGCTGGCGGAGCTGGCGAAGACGGAAGCACCCATGAGCTGCCCGCACGGGCGTCCCATCGTGCTGCGGTATTCGGTTAAGGAAATTGAACGGGCATTTAAGCGGATTTAGGCCTATCGGGGATTAAATGACTGGACATTCCCTCGGTCTGACGATGTCGGTTCTCGGCATGGCGTTTTTGTCCGTTCGCATAGTGATTCATAATCAAATGCAGCAGGTTGTAGCCAAACTGGCCCCGCCAAAGACGAATCAGCCGCTGAAAAATCTCTTCGAGGCGATCAGTACGTCCCGCGTCCGAAGCGAGTACCGGCGATTATTTCCAAAACGTGCTAGGAGAAAAATTCTGCTAAGTAGAATGAGCACCATCATCGGAATTGTGTGCCTAATCCTCGGGATGTATTTGGCAAGATGAAAAAACTAATCGTGGCAATTGATGGGCCGGTCGGCTCCGGGAAGAGCACCGTGGCGCGGCGCGTGGCGGAATTGCTGGGCTATACGCATCTCGATAGCGGCGCAATGTACCGCGGAGTTGCGTGGAAGGCGCTGCGCGATGGTGTGCCTCTGGACTCTCCGGAACAGCTTGCGGCGCTTGCGGAGGCGGTGCGTATTGACCTCGTGCCCCTTGATGGAAAACTCCGCGTGATTCTGGACGGGGAAGACATTACGGATTCGATTCGCACGCCGGAAGTGTCGCACGCCGCTTCCGTAGTCGCGGTTGTGCCTGGCGTGCGGCATCCGATGGTTGCTGAGCAGCGCCGCGCCGGCGCCCAAGGCGGAATCGTCATGGAGGGCCGCGACATCGGCTCGGTAGTATTCCCGCACGCGGATCTTAAAATTTTTCTCGAAGCTTCACCCGAAGTGCGAGCGGAACGCAGGCTCCTGGAGCTGAAGGAAAAAGGCGAGCCGCTTGCATTCGATCAAGTGCTTGCCGACGTGCACCAGCGCGACCGCCGGGACCGCGAGCGGGAGATGTCGCCTCTGGTGCGCGCAGCGGACGCTGTGGTCGTGGACAACACCGCAATGGATGCGGAAGAGACTGCGCGGGTAATCGTCATGTGCGCGCGGGAGAAGGCGGAGAAATTGGTGACTGGAAACTCGTGACTGGTGACCCCAAAACTTGGCGCTGGCGTTCCTCTCATTTCAGAACGAATACCGCTATCTCTGCAGTTTTCGGAACTTCGGAATTATTTATTACGGAACAGACAGTGAAGCGCCGTGCCGGAGTGCGGACGCCCAATCGACGGCTGAAACATAGATCTCAGGAATTTGGCCTTCCCTGATCCCCAACCTTCGCGCCAGAGCGCTGATTGCTTCCCAATCCGCACGCTCGTGGGCGGTCGTAATCTCCAGTAAATTCCAGTACAAGCCGGTTCGCGCAATCAACGCATCCTTGATTTCGTGCCGGATCGGAAGCTCTTCAAGAATTGTAGCCAGAGGCTGATCGAGGATGGCATCCATCACGGATAAAAGACCCAACAGGAAAAGATCGTTTGCGTGACCCGGCATGCCGGCAAGAGGTGCGAGCAATTCGCAGAAACGCCCTCGTACCAGTGGGACAGTCATCAACTCGTCCGGCTTGCCGCCGGCCATCACGCCGACACACACAACAGCGATCCATTTACGAAGTTCCCGCTCGCCGAGCATTGACAGCGCATGCGGAATGGAATCAATTTCACAGCGCAGGCCGAAGGCTGCTGAATTCAAATAGCGCAGCAGCTTGAAAGTCAGCGATGGCTCATGCTTGATTTTTGAGGCGAGTCCCTGGATATCGAAGTCGGGCGCCATGGCCGCGCCCAGCAGTTCGAGGTAGGCGAGTTTATCGGCGGGAATCGCGCGCTGCTGCAGCATTTCCGGCCGGCAAAAGAAATAGCCCTGAAACAGGGAGTACCCCATATCCATGGCTTCCGAGAACTCTTCCTGGGTTTCAACTTTTTCAGCAAGCATGCGGATCCCTTTTTCCGCATAGCGCGCGGCAAGCGCACGCTGTTCCAGCCGGCTGGTGAGACGAAAATCCACTTTGATGAAATCGGCGATGTTGATGAGAGGCGTCCAATCGGGTGTGTCCACGAAATCATCAAGCGCAAGCAGGTAACCTTGTTGTTTCAATTTGCGGCAGGCGTCGACAACTTCCGCGTCGGGTTTAATTGTTTCGAGAAGTTCAATCACCACCAGATCGCGGGGGAATAACGAAATGTAGTCATGCAACAGGAAGTCTCTTGGGCAATTGACGAATGCGCGCTGTCCCCCGGTGAGCTTCTGCAGACCGATCATGAATGAGGTATCGAACATCGACGCGGAGGCCTGTTCGAGATCTGCTCCATCGAAAGAATTTTGGATTCCGGAACGAAACAGCAATTCGTAGGCAAAGACGTCGCGCCGGCGATTGAGAATTGGTTGACGGGCTATAAACTTCATGCGGGACCCCTTCCAATACATCGAAATACGTATCGTCCGGTTTGGAACCGGCAGTTGGAAGGGGGAATGAAACGTGCAGCGTACTAGGTCGGACTGGACATGGACGCCAGAAACTCCGCATTCGACTTCGATTTCGAAAGGCGTCCGCAGAGCAGTTCCATGGCCTCAACGGGCGAGAGAGGATTCAGAACCTTGCGCAGGACCCAGACGCGATTGAGTTCGTCCGGCGGCATCAAAAGTTCTTCCTTGCGCGTTCCCGAGCGGTTGATGTCGATGGCAGGGAAGATGCGCTTATCGACCAGGCGTCTGTCCAAGTTGATTTCCATGTTGCCCGTGCCCTTGAACTCTTCGAAGATGACATCGTCAATGCGGCTGCCGGTATCGATCAGCGCCGTGGCGATGATGGTGAGTGAACCACCTTCTTCAACATTCCTTGCCGCGGCGAAAAATCGCCGGGGCCGCTGCAATGCGTTGGCGTCAATACCACCGGAAAGCACTTTGCCTGAAGGCGGTGTTACGGCATTGTAGGCGCGCGCCAGACGCGTAACCGAGTCGAGCAGAATTACGACGTCGCGTTTGTGCTCAACCAGGCGCTTGGCTTTCTCCAGAACCATTTCCGCCACCTGAATATGGCGCTGCGGGGGCTCATCGAAAGTGGAACTGATGACTTCGCCTTTCACCGTGCGCTGCATGTCAGTGACTTCCTCGGGCCGCTCGTCAATCAACAAAACAATCAGCGCGACCTCCGGATGATTTGTGGTGACCGAATTCGCGAAGGCCTGCAGCATCATGGTTTTTCCGGTGCGCGGCGGGGCTACGATCAGTCCGCGTTGCCCCTTGCCGACCGGGCAAAGCAGATCCAGGACGCGACCGGTGAGATTCTCCCGGGTCGTTTCCATTTTCAGGCGGCCTTGAGGATAGAGCGGCGTCAAGTTGTCGAAGAAAATTTTGTTCCGCGCGACTTCGGGATCTTCGAAATTGACGGCTTCGACCTTGATCAGCGCGAAATACCGCTCGCCGTCCTTTGGGGGGCGCACCTGCCCCGAGACCGTGTCGCCGGTTCGCAAATCAAATTTCCGAATCTGCGACGGTGAAACATAAATATCGTCCGGGCCGGGCAGATAGTTATACTCCGGCGCGCGCAGGAAGCCGAATCCATCGGGCAGGCATTCCAGCACGCCTTCGGAGAAGATCAATCCGTTTTTCTCCGTCTGGGCGCGGAGGATCTGGAAGATCAACTCCTGCTTGCGCATGCCGCTGGCGCCCGGGATGGCCAGGTCCTTGGCGATTTTCGCCAGGTCCGTGATATTTTTTTCTTTCAGTTCCGCAAGACTAATGCTCATTGTTTCGTTTCCTTAAGCGTTCATTTTGAAGATAAGCCTGAAACTCAGGCTGGGTTCGTTCTTATCGGCGGACTCCGGGCAGGTACAATAAATTCCCGGCCCAGGTAGCCAAAATGGAAAATTCAGATTACTTATGACACGGCGAACTGGCGACGTGCGTCCAACACCCCAAAAGCAGCACTCATCATGATTGCTTTGCAATTTCTTCGGGACGGACAGGCCGAGGTGTCTCTCAGTTGGTCAATTCCTGATCGCTCTCGGTTTCCGTTTCGAACTTCGTGGCCACTTCCGGGACGGCATCGTGTGCCAGCGGCACTAGCGGCCGTTCCAAGGCAATTTGAAGCACCTGATCCATGTCTTCGACGAAGCGGATAGTCAAGTCAGCCTGAATCTCCGCCGGGATTTCCGCCAAATCTTTTTCATTATCCTTAGGAAGAATTACAGTGCGAATCCCCACGCGGTGCGCGGCCAGCAACTTCTCCTTCATGCCGCCAATAGGAAGTACTTTGCCGCGAAGTGTGATTTCACCTGTCATGGCCACGTCACAACGCACCGGAGTGCGCGTCAAGGCGCTAACGATGGAAGTCGCAATGGTAATTCCGGCCGAGGGGCCATCCTTCGGAATTGCGCCTTCGGGCACATGCATATGGATATCGATGTGCCTGTAGAAATCGCGTGGGAGGCCGAAGGTCGCGGTCCGCGATCGCACATAACTCATCGCCGCCTGGGCTGATTCCTGCATGACGTCGCCGAGCTTACCGGTCAGCGTTAAGCGGCCCTTCCCCTGCATGATCGTCGCTTCAGTGGAGAGCACCGAGCCGCCGACTTCGGTCCATGCCAGGCCGGTCGTCAGGCCGATTTCATTTTTCTTCTCGGCCCAGACTTCCCGATACTTGATGACGCCCAGGAAATCGCCGACGTTCTCCGGCGTGACCGCAATGGAATACTGTTTGCCTTCTTTTACGACGCGCCGCGCGACTTTGCGGCAGATATTGGAAATTTCCCGCTCCAGGCTGCGGACGCCCGCTTCGTGCGTGAAGTGCCGGATAATGTGTGTGACCGCTTCATCGCTGAAAGTTAAGTTTGCTTCGGTCAGGCCCGC
>JAOAPW010000443.1 GCA_025463105.1 Candidatus Acidiferrum typicum
ATCTCTCGAACGATATTGGAAGCCTGGCCGGGCGTGGGCATCTCGCCGGCTTTAATCAACAGCTTTCCGCTCTCAATCCTGTAGTGGTATTCGAACAATCCGCGTTCCGGTGGGCCGGAGGCGCGGGAGCCGTCCTGATAATATGCGCCGCCGTGGCAGGGACACATGAACAGGCTCGATTGCGGAAACCAGCGAACAGGGCACCCAAGGTGCGCGCAATTAATCGCAAAGACCTGAAACGTTTGCCCATCCACATTGCGAACCCAGCAGGCGATATCTGCCGTATCCCCATCCCACGGATTCACGACAGGATTTCGATACGTGGCGAGGCGAGTCTCGCCGGAGGGAAACTGTTCGAGGTTGCCAAGAGGAATCCACGACTCGTAGCCTACTGTCCGCTCGCGGACAACAGGTGAGAGAAGATAGCGCACGATCGGCACGGCTAGAATTACACCGACGATGCCGTTCAAGAAAATTCCGAGCTTCATGAAAAAATCACGCCTGCTGACTACCGCCGCGAAACTCATCGAATTTCTCCCATCGCTTTTGCAGTTGTTGGAAAGGGCTGGCCGGGAAATTTCGACCGCTGGGATGCAAGCCAGGCTACAACGTCGGAAACATCATGCGCCGACATCGGTTTGCCCGGTATGTCACCCCGCCAGTCGGGAGCGCCTAATTCAGGGCGTCCCGCGATCACGATTGTCCGGAGCCCTTGATCACTGACCAACGCAAGGAAGGATCCCTCCACAATTGAGCTGGCCTTTTGTCCCCCTCGGCCTGCGACGCCATGGCACGAAGAGCAATACGTTGTATAAACTCCCGATCCACGGGAGATATCGCCGGAGCCCGATGAAGAATATGGTGGCGGTTCAGCGCCGCGAAAGCTATCCGGCTTCGACCAACGCTTGCGAATCCCGCTGACGATTACGTCGATCTGTTTGTCGGTAAGCATGCCGCCGGCGGTCTGCGCAAAAGCAGGCATGGACGTCCCGGGAACTCCACTTGCCGTCGAGTGACGCACGATCGAGTCGTCCGCGATCGCCAGGTACACGGGATTGGCGAGAGCGATTGCAGCCCCGCCCTTTCCCTCCTGGCCGTGGCAACCGGCGCAGTTCTGTTGGTACAAGGTGCTGAAATCTGAAATTTCGCCGGGAATGGCCGGCATCTCGCCGGGAACCGGCCGCCCGGGCGCTTTCGAACATCCGTACACACCAAGCGCGGACAGGCCTATGGCCCCTAGGATGAGCAGGCAGAATCTCATCGCGGTTCGTCCTTCCCGGGTTTTTCTTTCGTCCATCCAGGAGCCTCAATACCGGCGCGCATAAGAAATGGTACGAGCTGGCGCGTGCGCACAGGCGCCAAACGCGCCACAACTAATCCCGCGACAATACCGAAAGCAAACTGCGAAGCAATAAACCACGGCCAATCAATGCGCTCGTCGAGCAGCGGGTTGATAAGCCCTAAGATGCTGTGGAGCAATCCTGTCCAAAGAATCGGCGCTACGATACCCCCCAGAAAAATTGGGCGGCGCGGAAACATCGGCAGCATGGCTCCGTACAACAGTCCCACTAAAAGAGATGTGAACAAATGAATGGCCAGCGCCAGCGAGAAGCTGCCCAAATGGAACCCATCGAGCCATGCCGTCCCGATTTTGAGAGATTGAGCATAGCCCGTTGCCGCAAGCAGGTTGATCGGATACCAAATGCTCCGTTGCTTGAGAAAGCCGTAAAGGCATGCGAGAACCGCCATGGCCACGCTGCCAGCCAGTCCTCCTTTTATTCCCGCAGAAACTGGATACGTTTCGAGTGGCAGCAGGGCCCTGGGGAGATCTGGTGCGATCGGCAGCCTTTCAACTTCGCGACGCGAAGTAGCGATCACTGTCACTTCTGGTTTTACTTCGACTGTTTCTTCCTTCTCATGCGGGAGGACGTCGCGGAACCAACCCACACACCCGGTCACGAAGAGGATCGCTCCCAGAATGCTGACCGAAGCGCTCGTAACCAGCCCTGCGAAAAGTAGAGCGATGCCGAACGCAAGAATGATAGGCCATGCTGTAGGGGCCGGCAGCTTGACGGTGTCTGGCATGACTTGGGGTGTTTCCGGTCTGGAAATTGTGGTAACCATGCGACTCTGCTTTCCTTAGCGTCCCACGACATAAACCACGGTAAAAACAATGACCCAGACTGCGTCTACGAAATGCCAGTACAACGAAAGAATGTCCAACCGCTCGCTGTGCTCCGGTTTCACCTTGCCCAAAAAAGTGAAAATCATGCCGAGGGAGAGAGCAATCAGACCCACGATGACGTGAAACGCGTGCAGCCCGACAAGCGAGTAATACGTTGTGCCAAAAAGATTCGTGCTGATGGTCAGACCTTTTTCGAAAATCAGGCGCTGCCACTCACGGCCCGTTCCGGCCAGAAAAATGGCGCCCAGCGCAATTGTTACGAACCACCACAATCCAAACGCGCCAACCTTTGCGTTTCGCAGAGCCTTGACAGCCAAGTGAATCGTCAGGCTGCTCGAAAGTAGGCAGACAGTGTTAAAAATCGGAAGATCGAGCACGTCCCTTGGCATGGGGCCCGACAGACTCTTGCCGGTATAAAAAATGTAGGCGACCACGAAAATCGTGAAGATGGCAGCCTCAGCGGCAATCAGAGAAAACATTCCGACACGCCCGCGTGAGGGAAGAACCCACTCAGGTTCAATCGATGGTTGTGCAAATGCTTCGCTACTCAATCGAATTCTCCTGTCTATTCGTACTTCCAATCCGGATCTTCCGGATGCTTGATATCCCAAAGTGGACGCCGGCTCCTGACAGCGGGAATCTTGGCGAAGTTGTATTCGGGCGGAGGTGAACTCGTGGACCACTCGAGTGTCCAAGCATCCCAGGGATCGTTTCCGGCAGTTCCGCCTTTTACTAGCGACCTCAGCACATTGAATACAAACACGAGCACGCCTGCGATTTGAAAGATCACGCCGACGGTGACGATCAAGTTCCAGATTTCCCAACCGCGTCCGGGCTCGTAGGTGTAGATCCGGCGGGGCATTCCCAAAATCCCCGGGATGTGCATGAAATCAAAAGTCAGATGGAAACCGATGAAAAACAGCCAGAAGTGCCATTTGGCGAGAGTCTCGCTGTACATCCTTCCGCTCATCTTTGGGAACCAGTAGTAGAACGCGCCGAAGATGGTGAAGAGAATTGCGCCTACGATGACGTAGTGAAAATGCGCAACCACGAAGTAGGAGTTGCCGAGCTGCCAGTTGAACGGCGATGCGCCGAGCATGATTCCGGTCAGACCCGCGATCAGAAATTGGAACAAGAAACCGATGCAGAAAAGCATCGGAGCCTTGAACTGAATCTTCCCGCCCCACATCGTTCCTATCCAATTAAAGATCTTGATGCCGGTAGGTACAGCAATAATCATTGTTGTCATGGTGAAAAAGGTGTTTCCGTACGAACTCATCCCGACTGTAAACATATGGTGAGCCCAGACGCTAAAGCTGATGAAGCCGATGCAGATCGTCGCCGCGACCATCACCGGGTAGCCGAAGATCGGTTTTCGAGAGAACACCGGAATGATTTCGGACGCGAAGGCGAAGGCAGGAATTACCAGGATGTAGACTTCCGGGTGGCCGAAAATCCAAAAAAAGTGCATCCAAAGAACTGCTGAACCTCCTGCCTGGGTGTCAAAGAAGTGCCCGCCGAGATACCGATCGATGGACAGCATGATCTGCGCCGCGGTGAGGGGTGAGATCGCCAGTATGACCATCCCGCCCATGATCAGGTTTAGCCACGCCAGCAGCGGCATTTTCCCCAGAGTCATTCCAGGGCAGCGCATGCACAAAATAGTTGTTACGAAATTGACTGCCGTTCCGATGCTGCCGAAACCGGAGACGAGCAGGCCCAGCGTCCAGAAATCGGTGCTGTGACCGGGTGAGAATGCGCGGGAAGTAAGCGGCGCATAAGCAAACCAACCTACGTCAGGCGCATTGCCAGCGCCATAAAGCCCGTTGCCACCGATGAAACTGAAGTAAAGGAGCGCACCTCCGAAAGCGGTAAGCCAAAAACTGAAGGCGTTCAGTCGCGGGAAAGCCATGTCTCGAGTGCCAATCGCCAAGGGAATCAAGTACGTGCCGAAACCAAACAAGATCGGCATGATCACGAAAAAGATCATCGTTGTGCCATGCATCGTAAACATGCGGTTGAAAACTTGAGGCGAAACGAAATGGTTGTGCGGAACGATGAGCTGTATCCGGATAATCGTGGCTTCAATACCACCAATGACGAGGAATACGAGCCCGTAGATGATGTAGAGAATCCCCAGCCTCTTGTGATCCACCGTGACAACCCAGGCGTGAAGTCTGTCTGCAATGGGCCGCGTGCCCTGGGCAATTGTGTCAAGCGCGAGTGTTTCCGATGCCATGAATATGCCTTTATCGAAGCGTCTCAAGGTACGCCGTGAGCGCGTCCAGATCGTGATCGCTTAATTTCATCGCCGGCATCAACGAGCCGGGCTTGACGGAGTCGGGCTCTTGAATCCAAGTTTTGAGATTTTCGGGAGTGTTGGGCGCGGCTCCCGAAGCGATCGTATCTCGGCTCATCAAGTGAGTCAGATCGGGGCCGAAGCGCCCATCCGCCACGGTTCCAGAAATGGTATGGCAGTTGATGCAAGCAGTAGTCTCAAAAATCCGCCGGCCTTCGTCCACTGTATCGCTCGACTGTGCAGGATTCTTTTCTGCCTGGACCCATTGCTGGAACTGCTCCTGCGAGTCCACATAGACGCGCAATAACATCTTGGCGTGCTGCGTTCCGCAGTACTGCGCACACTGACCGACATACACTCCAACTTCATGGGGATCGATCCACATCTTGTTAATTCGATTCGGAATCAAATCTGTCTTTCCGGCGAGACGCGGAACCCAAAAGCTGTGGTCCGTGTC
>JAOAPW010000163.1 GCA_025463105.1 Candidatus Acidiferrum typicum
GGTGGCTGCGGCAGCGATTGCAGGAAAGCATAGATATCAGCCAAATCCGCGCCCGATGTAACTTTTGTTGTAAATGGCGGCATCTGGCCCGTCGGCTGGCGTATATATTTACTGAACGCTGGAAATGAAATCGGATTTGGACCCAGGCGCGGACCGCCCACCGACGTACCTTCCGCCTGGCGCCCGTGACATTCGAAGCAGCCGTAGCTGATGTACAACTTCTTGCCATTTTGGATATTGCCCGCGGGCGCTTTTTCCTCTTGCGGAATTGGACTTGTGGTTCCGGCCCGAGCGGCACTGCCAGGCAAAAGTAGGAATGTCGCAGCTATCAGGAAGATCAGGAGTCCCCCCACCAATGAGGCTGGGCCTGGAAAAAAGCCTCTGTCCGTCATTCCAAACGAAGTGAGGATTCTCTCCGGGTTCGCAAGCAAGGACCAAGAGGGATTCCTCGGCTCGTAGCGTGCCCCGGAATGACAACATTTTAAATTTGTGCACATACTGGGAGAGCCGCCTTGATTCACATGTTCGATAGTCACACGCATTGGACGAAGAAAGCGCCAGAAAAAAGAATTACCGATTCTCGCACCCATCAGCGAGGCTCCGTGACAGTGTCGAGCAGCGCAGGCTCACCCCGCTTGACGACTTCGATCGCTCGTTTCAGCGCCGGCGCAAGATCCTTGGGATCGGAAATTGGCCCTTCGGCGTAAACGCCCATTCCCTGGGCAACCTTTGCAAAATCAATGTTCGGGTCTTTCAATGTCGTTCCGATATCGGCGCGAGTAATTCCGCGCTCGTGGCGATTGGCCATGCGTTGCACGTGCATGTATTCCTGATGGTACGCGCGATTATTTTGCATCACCTTCAAAAGTGGAATATGGTGATGAGCCATGGTCCACAAAATTCCCGGTGCGTACATCATGTCTCCATCGCCATTGATGCTGACGGACAGCCGCCCGTGTTTTTTGTTTGCCAGCGCCGCGCCTGCCGAAGCCGGGGAAGCGTAGCCCTCGCCTGCTCCGCCCGCACCTCCAATAAATTGATAATGTTTGTCAAAGGACCATAGCCGCATCGGCCAGCGGCTCGCAAATTGAACATCCGAAACCAGCGACCAATCTTCATTTTTGATCTGCGCCCAAAGTTCCGCCGACAATCGTGCAATCGTGATGGGACTCGAGTCCCAACCATAAGTCGCTTCTGTGCGCGCGCGTTCCAAAGCTCTTTGGCGGGCGTCGGCAAGCTTGGCGCCGCGGTCTTGATACATCCTCTTTCGATCGTCCGTGATCAAGCGCTTCACTGCCTCGGTCAGCGATGGAAGTGTAGTTTCCGCGTCGGCTGCAATCGCCAGATCAACTTCCGGATAGCGCTGCAGATCCTGATAATTACCCTTCGCGTAAAGATCACCGGCCGTGATGCTGATCAGCTTTGCGCCGTCTTTGGTGGCTATTTTTGACGTGCGACGCAGTTGATCGCGAAAAGCATGAGTGGTGCCCCAGAAATCCGTGAGCTCAAGTCCCAGAATTACATCGGCATCGGCGATAAGAGCGCGGCCGCGATCACTCTGGTTCAAGGGATGACGCGTGGGAAAATTCATGCGTCCCCCCTGATCGATGACGGGCGCTTGCAATGTTTCGGCAAGCTCGATCAGTCGCGCCATCCCGGCAGGAGTGTGCGCGGCGCGGTCTGCGATGATTACGGGATTATCCGCCGCGACCAGGAGTCGCGCCGCTTCGGAAACCGCGCCCGAATCTCCCTGCGGTAGCGAGTCAAGCGTCAGTTTTGGTATGTGAATTTTGGCATCCTTGGCGATAGGGCTTTCCTGCAAATCGGCATCTGCCACGATCAATACCGGCATGGAAGGCGTGGTCATCGCAATCTTGTACGCACGAACGGCTGACTCCGCGAAGTGAGGCAAGGAGATTGGCAGGTCATCCCACTTCACGAAGTCACGCACCATGGCCGCGACATCCTGTACGCTGTGATCCCATTCCACACCGGGGCGCCGCATGGTTGCGTCAATCGAATTTCCCGCAATGATGTAAACCGGAGCGCGGTCGCAGTAAGCATTAAAAATTGCCATCGACGCATGCTGCAGTCCCACATTGCTGTGCACGAGAACGCCCATCGGCTTGCCTTCCACCTTTGCGTACCCATGGGCCAGGCCTACAGAGGATTCTTCATGGCAGCAGGTGATGAATTCGGGAGACTCGTTGCCGCCATAATTAATCAACGATTCGTGCAAAGCTCGAAAACTCGATCCGGGATTGGAAGCGATATATTCAATGCCCAGCGACTTGATGACATCGACCATGAAATCGGAACCGGTCCGCTCCGCCGTCAGTACATCGACGCCCGAAGGATCAAGTTCCTTCGGCATTACCGGAGCGGTAGCCGATTGCGCCGGCAAAGCCTGCGGCGCCGCCATTGTCGAGGCGCTGGCGACAAATCCCGCCGCGCCCGCGGCCGCGCCCTTCAGAAATTTGCGTCGATCAACGGAAAGTTTTTTCGCCATTGCAGGATGTCCTTTGAGGAGTTGCTTGTTGTCTCGCGGCGACCTTAATGAATAGACGTATATCACAAATCGATGGTTGCGGGGTGCTGGATCACCTCTCGATAATGGGCCCCGGGAACGCCAATCTCCCGATTGGCGTTCCCGGGCTCACGACCAGGAACAACACGATGTCAAAAAGAAGGATTCCAGTGTACTCTCACGATCACACAAGCTTCCTACACATTTGCCGGGTTCGCCCGGGATGGAGAGCTAATCGTGGGCACTGAAACGCGCGCGCTTACGGTCGCTGAGATCATCGACCAACAGCCCCTGAGCCGGTTTCAGATCACCACGATCGGGTTGTGCGCGCTGGTCATGGTTCTCGACGGATTTGATACGCAGTGCATCGGGTTTTTGGTGCCATCAATCGCGGAAACGTTCCATCTTCCTCTGAAAGCTTTCACTCCGGTATTCGCCTGGGCCCTAATCGGATTCATGACAGCGTCAATGATCATGGGGCCGGTCGCCGATCGATGGGGCCGCAAGTGGCCGGTGATTATTTCCACGCTGATATTTGCAACGTTCGCCATGCTGACGGGCAGGGCCACGTCATTCCGTGAAGTTGTATTTTTTCGCGCTTTAACGGGACTCGGCTTGGGAGGCGCGATGCCCAATGTTGTTGCGCTCACCTCCGAGTACGCGCCCAAACGTCTGCAGCGAGTTTTTGTTTCTACACTTTTTTTCGGTATGCCGTTAGGCGCTCTCCTGGGCGGGTTGGCAAGCTCGGTGATGATTCCGGCGTGGGGCTGGCGATCCGTTTTTTATCTTGGCGGAATTTTGCCCCTGTTGGTCGCGCTCGTATTGATCAAGGCGCTTCCCGAGTCAGTCAAGTATCTGGCCGTGCGCGGCGACGATCCGCGAAAAATCGCCGCGATTATGGCGCGCGTGGCGCCGGGATTGCCAAACGTACCGGCCAGTAGCCTGATTACGCGCGAACCTCAACGCAAAGGTTTGCCCGTCAAGCACCTTTTTGCGGAGGGACGAGCGCTGGGGACGATCCTGTTGTGGGTTCCGTTCTTCATGAACTTGCTGATGATTTATTTTATTGTGAGCTGGCTGCCCGCATTGCTGCGGCAGGCTGCGATGCCGGTCTCCGCTGGGGTAAAGGCCATCTCGATGTTCAGCCTCGCCGGGATTATCGGATCGTTATCGCAGGGACGGCTGATGAACCGCTACGGTGCCTACGTGGTGATGGTGACAGAGTTTCTGGTTTCTACTTTATTGATCGGCTCGCTGGCGTTCGCTGCCAGTTCGCTTTCCATCATTATGGCGGTGACATTCATTCTGGGCTTCACGATTCAAGGCGCGCAGGGAGGGCTCAACGCGCTTGCCGCGGGTTTTTATCCCACGACGATGCGTTCGACGGGCGTTGGATGGGCGCTGGGAA
>JAOAPW010000208.1 GCA_025463105.1 Candidatus Acidiferrum typicum
CCGTCGCCTCCATGAACCACAATGAAAGCAGCGCTGAACTTTGATGCCTCTGAATCAAGGCGTCTGAAACACCGGGGCCCTTAATCATCAGCTGAGCACCGTAGCCGCTCAAAAATGTGGGTATCGAGAGGAGAGCGATAGCCCCGAAAATAATGTAACTGCCGCGCCTCAGATCTTCGTTCTTTCCCAAAAACGAAATCAGGAACAAGCCCAGCCCGACGATGGTCCCAATGATTGGAAAATGATTCAGTAAAAGGTGCAGGTGCGCATAATTCATGAAGGGCTCCCTAATTTACCGTGCTGCCGCTCTTGAAATATTTCTTCATTATGCTTTTTGAACTCACGACCCCCAGAGATGACCGTAGAGAACATACTTGGATGTCTCCGAGAGCAGGCGGCCCGCCGAGACGGCGCCGACCCAAAACACCAGAGACCACGCCGCCATCGTTTTTCCTCTCGCGATCATGGCCATTTCGTCCAAGCTCTTGTCGCCGAACACCTGGATGCTCAGTTTCCGCATGGTGAATACGGCCAGCCCAATAAACGTCATCTTGATATAAAAGTCCGGGTTCGTCAGGGCTTTGGTCGGGTACGCCGTCAAAAGAAACAGGCCTGAAGTGACGTTAATCGCGAGCCCTACCCACATAATGGTGAAGAGCCTCTTCAGAGGCTTGAGCGGAAGCGCGGGTGCAACCCCAAGAATGCGCAAATCAACCACCGCACTCGCGCCCACCACCAGGGACATCCCAATGGTGTGAAAAAGAAGGATGAAATAGAACCCGAAAACCGAAGTCGATTCGCGCAGCCAGCTACTGAGTGCTGTCTGTTCTATCGTATTGAAAATCAAGGGGACGGCCAAATTGACCTCCTCTACCGTAGATGCTGAAGACTGACCTTGCGCCGAAAGTAAACAAACTTCCACCACCCAGGCAGAACGCCAGCGCTTTCTCTGTATGCGCAACCTGATATCACGGCCGCGACTTGCGCGTCAAGTTAGGGAGTGAGTAGTGGTGGGCCAGTTTGAACTTGTTTCTTTTTCGCTGAGGTGTGTAAGAATTCCTGCAAGCCATTGTCAGATGGGCGACCAACCCGGATGCACCAACTGGCATTACCAACCCCTCGAAGTCAAACTGACCCAGAACAGTGAGTAACCCAATAGTGGATCAATTTGGATCGAAACCTGCCCTCTCCGCCCCGAAAGACACGGGACGGGGAGACTTCTACAACACCATGTAGCCATGATGCGAGGGTGCCCCACGCGTCGGGTTTACGCGTGGGGTTTGTATCACGCCGTCTCTAGCAATCCAGCCAGTTGGCAATAGAAACCGGGGAAACGAAATCAAAACCCCACACGTAGACCCGACGTGTGGGGCACCCCGTTTCTTCTCCTCGCTGAGCCAATTGTGGCCACTTGTCTGCTATCAGAATTCTCGAATGCGGCACCGACTTTCCTGCTCGTCAGTTAACCGTGCTCGGTGCGGACATTCTCTTGTGTCACTTCTTCGCTTATCACAGTGAAGTGCGTCAGGTTCGCCATTCCGAATGAAGTTGTAATGGCGACGTCGGAGGCGTCGCGGCCCGTGGCCATCAGCACGCGGCCAAAGCGCGGATAATTATTACGAGCGTCGAAAGTCCACCAGCGATCTTCGAGGTACACTTCAAACCAGGCGCTGAAGTCCATAGGAGTCGCGGAGGCCGGTACGCGAATATCACCCAAGTAGCCCGTGGCGTACCGCGCGGGAATGTGAAGGGCTCGGCACAGAGTGACCGCGAGATGCTGAAAATCCCTGCACACTCCGTAGCGTTCCGAAAAAACGTCCAATGCGGTTTTCGTGGGACGCGCGTATTGATATCCGAAACTAACTTTTGTATTCACCCAGTTGCAGATGGCTTGCACTCTTCCCCATCCAGGAGCAACTGCGCCAAACAACTCTCCCCCAATCATGGAAAATCTGTCGACTTCGCAGTAGCGGCTGTTCAGAAGGTAGGGCAGAACTTCGTTTGGCAATTCCTGGACTGGCAATTCGCGCGCTGCCCAATTCACAGGATCGGGTAAGCCCGGATCTTCCAGCAGCGTCGAGTTGCTCAAGCGAAGTGCGCCCTGCGGTGCGAGAAAGCGCGTACAGCGATTCCCGAAACTATCGATGAAACTGTCCACTTTAGTTTCGGGCTCGACTCGCAGTTCGTCGGGCGCGCGCAGTTCGGCAACCCTCGAGGGATGCACGTTGAGTAGCGCCATCATTGCTACCGTGCCCGGAAGCTCAAACTGGATGTCGTATCCTAGGCGTAGCATCATGGGTTCAGTCGAATCCCTGACGCGTCTTGGCGGGACTTCATAGTATCAATAATCGAGGTAAACTTGCCATTGAGTTCCGATTGAACTTGCGAATCGAAAACTCCTTCGGCGTCTGGGGAGAATTGCTCTGCGATTTTTGCGAGCGGAACTGAGCGGGACTGCTTGTACTTTCGCTTGACCGTTGCGGCACCAGGCTTGCTAGAATGGCCCTCCGAGTCCCATCCGTTCTCCCCCGGGAGGATAAGTGAAGATAACGCGCTGGAGCCGCCTCGTTGCCTCCACGATCGCGATGATTATGATCGCGAACCTGCAGTATGCCTGGACTTTTTTCGTTAAACCGATTATGGGCGCCACCGGGTGGAAGCTTTCCGAGGTTCAATGGGGATTTACTTTGTTCATTGCCTTTGAGACCTGGATGATGCCGCTTTCCGGTTGGTTCATGGACCGGTTCGGCCCGCGTCTCTTCATGTCCATTGCCGCAATCCTTTGCGGCGTGGGGTGGGCCGGATTAGGTTATGCCAAGACACTGCCCGAACTTTACGTTTTGTATTCCATGGCGGGGTTTGGCGCGGCGATGGTTTATTGCGGTTCGACCACCGTGGGACTTAAGTGGTTTCCGGACAAATTGGGGTTTGCCTCGGGGATTATCGCTGCGGGATTTGGCGCCGGCGCTGCCCTCTTCATCATCTTGATGACTTATATTATCCGCGTCGAGATTCGCGTGGACAATTACCGGGCCGCTTTCTTGTATACCGGCATTGCGCAGGCGATCGTAATTTTTTGCGCTGCCCAGATTCTGATCAATCCTAAACCGGATGACCCCGAAATTGCGGGTAAGAAACCACAGAGCCGCTTCAAGTTGCGGAGCCACGCGGAGCAGTTCACTTCCTGGGAAATGCTGCAAACCCCGCAATTTTATGCTCTCTACGCGATCATGCTGATGATGGGCGTCGGCGGTCTGATGGCCACTGCCCAGGTCAGCGCAGTTGCCGGCACGCTTGGCATCGCGAAAGCAGTGCTGGCATCCGCAGTCATAATCAATCTGCTCGCGAATGGCAGCGGCCGTATCTTCTGGGGCTGGGTATCGGACCAAATAGGGCGCGAGCGAACCATGATCGTGGCGTTTTCAATACAAGCACTCGCCCTCCTGAGCGTCCTTCGTTTCGGGCGCAATTCTCCTGCGGGTTTCATTACTTGCCTGGCCATTGTGTTTTTCACCTGGGGCGAGATTTATTCGATTTTTCCGGCGGTTTCGGCGGATTTTTTTGGTGGGCGTAACGCCAGCTCCAACTACAGCCTTTTATATAGTTCCAAGGGGATGTCGGCGATCCTGGCGGGCGGGTTGGCTGCGCGAATGTTCGAAAAGACGGGCACCTGGACCGTGGTGTTCTATGGCAGCGCAACGCTGGCATTTCTTGCGGCGATCATGGCGTCCGGATTGATAGCGATGCCCTTGCCGACGAAGCGCCAGCACGTGCCCCCGGAGGTAGCCGCCGTCAAGAGCGTGGAGCCCTGACGAGCGGCTGTCTGGAAATTAAGCCTTTGCTCAAATTCCGCAGTGCAGGAGTATGCTGGGGCAAGGCATGATTTCACCGAAATGAGGTAATTATCATGGGAAAACTTGTAGCAGCCATGGGTACCGTTCATGCGCCGCAACTTTTCGTGCGGCCGCCGAGTGAAGATCCGGCACAACTCGATGCCGACATCGCCGCGATGCGCCTTCTGGGAAAAGATCTGGATGAGGCCAAGCCAGATGTAGCACTTGTGATCGGCAACGATCACATGGAAACTTTTTTTCTCACCTCGGTTCCCACCTTCGCTATCCTCGCCGGCGAAAGATCGCGCGCGGAATTTGCGCGCAAAAATTATGACCTGCCGATTCACCAGGGCTTTGCCGAGGACCTGCTCGATAAACTGGTCAACGCGGGTTTCGATATGGCTTATTCGCAGGACGCCGTGCTGGGACATGCCTTCGCGGCGGTGTACGAATGGGTGATCGAGGATCGCAAGATTCCCGTTGTCCCGATTTTCGTGAACGCCTACTTGCCGCCTCTGCCGACTCCGCGGCGGTGCACGGAACTGGGAAAGGCGATTGCCAAAGTTATCGCCGATCGCCCCGAACGCGTCGCCATCATTGCCAGCGGAGGAATGTCCCATTTCCCCGGAACGTGGAAGTATCCCAAACCCGATTTTGCCTTCGATTACTGGGCCATCGCGCAAATGGAAAAGGGCAACCACGAAGCCCTCGTGAATCTGACTTCGGAACAACTGGATCTGGTGGGCAATACGGAGATGCTGTCATGGATGATTCTTTTTGGCGCCATGGGCAATCAACCCGGCGAACTGATTACTTACCAGCCGACCTGGCATCATGGCCATGCCGTGATGCGTTTCCTGCCAGACAAGAGAACGGGAAAAGTGTCCGAGGAAGGCGCCAAGGCCGCGGCAACATATACATTCAAGGGTTCAGAGGGTTATGAATTTTATAAACATCCCTCTCCAACCGCATACAAGCTGAACAAGATTCTCTACGACCTAAGATTCAAGCAAAACCTGCGCGTCCGCCTGATTAACGATATCCCGGGAGTGGCGGCCGAATACGGATTGCCCCTGCAAGACGCGAAAGTACTGGAAACTTTGCAGGACGAGGACATCGAGAAATTCAGGAACGGAAAGGTCCATCCACTCGTGGAGGCGGGTGCGCACCCGCTCGGGATGTGGATGAGCGTGATTGTATTTCATGCCGAATTGCGCAGACTTCGGACCGCTGGCGCCAAGCCGGAAGGCGAGAAAACAAGTGCCATCCGGTGACGAGTAGCACAGGCTTTTTATCCTGAACGAGTGAAGGACAGCCTGTGTGGTTTTGATTTTTTGCCTGAGCGAACAAGCACACAGACTGAAGTCTGTGCTACTGAAACCAGAACGCGACAAGACAACTCAAACGAAAACCTGGAACAGAGAATCAATTGTCGAGGAGGAAGTTGATGAAGATTTGTCTCGCTGGAACAGGCGCGATGGGTGAGATTCATATGAAGGCTTTGCAGAAGCTCGATGATGTCCAGGTAATCTCCGTCAATAGCCGCACCGATGACGGTGGCAAGGCCTTCGCAGAAAAATGGAAGATCCCGTTTCAATCGACCAGTCTGGAAGAATGCATCGACCGGCCTGGCGTTGACGCCGTGATCCTGACGACACCGAGCAGCATGCATCCCGACCAGACAATTCTGGCGCTGAACAAGGGCAAGCATGTGCAGGTCGAGATTCCCATGAGCCTGAATCTTCCCGACGCCAGGCGAATGCTGGACGTGGCAAAAAAAACGGGGAAAGTTTGTATGGTGACGCATACCCGCAGGTTTTCATCGCCACATCGCGAAATTCGCCGCAGAATCCAGGAAGGAAAATTCCATCTGCAACACATGGTTGTGGAAACCTATTTTTTCCGGAGAACCAATCTCAATATGCATGGCGCCGCACGATCGTGGGTCGATAATCTATTGTGGCATCATGGCTGCCATTCAGTTGATCTGGCGTATTGGGTGCAAAACGATCCGAACCTGCAAGTCTGGGGACAGAAAGGGCCGAATCATCCGGAGTTGGGCATTCCCATGGACATGACCATCGGCATGCGCTCGAAGAAGGGGCCCGTGGTCAGCATGGCGCTCTCATTCAATAACAGAGGGCCTTTCGGAGGCTTCTACCGCTACATCGGAGACGAGGATACCTACAAGGTCTACCGCGACTCGATGACAGATAGTGAGGGGAAAGAGGTGCCGCTGGACGGAATGCCCGCCTTTGACCGGCAGGATGTGGAATTCGTAAGCGCTATCCGCGAAGGGCGTGAACCGGAATCCAGCGCTGCCAGCTGCGTGCCTACGATGGCGCTCCTGGACGGGATTGAGAAGTCGATGAATCGCGCGCAATGACGCGCGTCTAAAAACGAAAATTCCCCGGAACGGGCTAACGCTCCGGGGAATTCAAATTAATCTTCTTAAGATTTGATCAACTCTTTAGTTGCTGCTCACCGTCGCGCGCCAGATTCCGATACCTGTTGCGACAGCGGCGGCAGCGATAACGAAATAAATCGCGTGACTGCGGCCTCCGTGGGAAGGTGCACCCTGCGGTCCAGGACCTGCTGACTCCTCAGTCGCGATTTCCATGCGCACGGAGTTGCCGGGTTCAATCGTCTTGACGTCGCCTTCGTAGGTAACCTGAATTGCACCAAGATTGCTGGTCAGCAGCAGTTCGTTGCCGTTCACCCAGGTGACTCGGGCTACGGTTGCGTGCGCGCTCGCGGGACGAACCGTCGCGCCGTTAGCCAGCAATTGAAAGGTCTGCCCTTCGGGTGAAGAAGCGATTACGGTTCCATGCAGAAGATTGGCTGAATAACCGTTCGAAAGGGCGTGAACCTCAGTGAGAGTGCTTTGCTGCATGAACAACTGAGATTTGCCCAACCGCGCTCGCAAAGTTCCGTCATCCTGTGTTTCCAGGCGATCACCGTCATAGATTGTCGCGCCGCCAGACGTGAGGTCGATGCCTTGATGGGCGCGGTCCGCCTGCATGACCGAACCAAGAGGAGCAGATGGAGGGTTCGCCGGCATTGCCATTATGGGAATTCCGACGAGCACGATGCTCAGTACTACTAGTAAACTTGACTTAAGCAATGTACGCACAAAGACCTCCAAGAGGGCTGCGCCATAAGAGTAGAAAGAAGCGGCTGTACTGTCAACCTTCTTTTAAGGTTGTAGCCTAAAGTATACCCTCGCGATCATGGGACCGAAGTACCACATTTTGCGTTCTTGGTCCTAACTCCATTGTCCTCAAGGCTTATGGGTTGATCCCGGCGGACTGTAGAGAAGCATCACGAATCGCTTTAAATTCCGCGCCCGGCTTCCATCCGGGCATGCGCGCATCATTGGCAACTCGATAGCCGACCAGGAAATAAAGCTGGCCGTCCTGTACGGCGCCACTTAGGTCCCAATCGGGTTTTATCGTGTCCGACGGCTTGTGGTAATTCTCTGCTGTGTATTTGCGCCGAGCGTCCAGTCCCCATCCGGCGGGCTTGCCGATAAAATCAACTCCTTCGTCGGGATCGAAGGCAGGGACTCCTTTCTTGGCAAATTCGAAGTGGTCGGAGCGATAGTAGAAACCCTTTTCGGGTTCGGGATCCATCTTGACGACGCGGCCCTGTTCTCTGGCAACCGCATCGATAATTTCGTCAAGAGTGGAAACGCCTCGGCCGATCTGCACGATATCTCGCGTCATTCCGTGAACGTTCATCCCATCCATATTGATATCTATTGCCGTACGTGCCAGGGGATACAACGGATGTTCCGCGTAATATTGTGATCCGAGCAAACCTTGCTCTTCCCCGGTGACGGAAAGGAACAAAATCGTTCGAGACGGCGGCCGGCGGAGCTGTTTATAGGCGCGCGCCATTTCCAGCAGCGCCGCCGTTCCGGAAGCGTTATCCACGGCGCCGTGATAAATTTTGTCGCCGTTGACTTCAGGCCCGATTCCGAAGTGATCCCAATGCGCGGTATATATGACGTACGTATTTTTCAGCTCCGGATCGCTTCCGGTTATCTTCGCAATCACATTATGGGAATCGATCGTTTGCAGAGAATTATGAATCGTCAATTTCTCGTGAATGCCAAGAGGAACCGGCTTGAAATCGCGGCGGTCGGCGGCCACGATCAGCTTGTCCAGATCCTGACCAGCCAGTTGAAAAAGCTTACTCGCAAAATCTTTGGTGATCCAGCTTTCCACCGCCAGACGCCCCATATTTTTGTCGGGCGTCGCCAGATCAAATTGTGTCCCACTCCAGCTATTGCGCACGACTTCCCAGGGATATCCCGCTCGGTCGGTCTGGTGAATAATCACGCATCCCGCCGCGCCCAACTGAGCCGCCTTCTCGAATTTATAAGTCCATCGACCGTAGTAAGTCATGGCCGAGCCGCCGAATGTTTTTGGGTCGAGCTTCGCAGGATCGGACGGGTCAGGCACGGGCGGATCATTGATAAGCACCACGATGATCTTGCCCTTGACGTCCACGCCCTTAAAATCATCCCACTGGAATTCAGGCGCCTGAACGCCATAACCCACAAACACCATGTCGGCATCGACGGAAGAGGACTCTGTTACGCGCTTTGACCAGGCCACGTAATCATCCTGAAATTTCGGCTCGAGTGTGCGCCCGTGGCCAGCCAGCATCATTTTCATTCCTTTGTCCGGCGTAATACTCACCAGGGGCACGTTTTGCAGATAGGTTCCGTCGGGGTTGCCGGGCTCAAGACCGGAGGAGCGGTATTGGTCCTCGACATATTTGATGGTAAGTTGCTCGCCCTTCGAGCCAGGGCCGCGGCCTTCAAATTCATCCGAAGAAAGTGTGCGAATGTGGCCGAGGAGGCGGTCGCCGGAAAAGGAGCGCAGTGCTGCGTCAGGAGAACTGGGCGAGTTTGAGCAACCGAAAAGCAGAACAACGCTTGCGGCGGCTCCGAGAAACCCGAGCGCTTGACGGCTAATCTTGCGAAAGCACATGGCAGTCTCCTTCTCGACGCGATACGCAATAACGATACGCAATGACGATACGCAAGGTGATACTCAAATTGAGCGCGCCAGCTGATATTATCTCGCGACGCCTCAGCTAAACAAGTCGTCGCAGGTTGCAATTCTTCTGTCCGGGGACCACAATTCGATCGGGAGAGAGAATGGCATTGTTTCAGCCGGGCCAATCCGTTCGCGTCAATCTGGAAGGTCTCCAGGTTGGCAGTGTCCTGTTTCATGCCGCCGTCTATGCGGCGGTTGGCCACGTCCTGCGTCAAACATCGCAGGATCCGCCGAAATATTTGATCAAGCTGCTTTTTTCGTTTCGCGGCGTGAGTGAAGTGGAAGTCACCGAAGACCGCATTTCTGCCGGATGATTTTTCATGGCACCTTTTCGATTTCTGTCACCAGTTATCATCCAACTTTTAGCGAACAATCTTCCTGGGAACGCCAGTCTCCCGATTGGCGGCTAGCGAAACGCCAATCGGGAGATTGGCGTTCCCGGGACGGAGCTGAGTTACAATATTCAAGCAAATTGCGAAAAAGTCTGGGATGAGGTTCAAGTGATCCACCGCTATGTGTCCCACAACGACTGTCTGATTCCCATCGAACAGGCTCGTCTTTCTCCGGGCCAAGGCGGCTTGCTGAGCGGTTGGGGCCTGTTCACGACGATGCGGATTTTTCAGGGTGAAGCCTTTGCCTACGAACGCCACTGGCGCCGCCTTGAAAAAGACGCCGGCAAAATTCGGCTTCCCTTCCCGTTTGATCCCGCGCAGGTCCGGCGGCAGTTGAGCGAACTTTTAAAAGCCAACGAAGTTGTGGAAGGCACCGCTCGAATTTACATGATCTATAACCGCGTCGGCGCCTGGCAGAGCGATGAACCAATGCCGCCAGTGGATTTGATTTTGTGCACGGCCGGTTTGCCGGCGCATCCTGAGTTGGCGCGCCTTACAATCGGCCCTCACGGACGACACGCTGCCTCACCGCTTGCAGGCGTGAAAGTCACGTCCTGGCTCAACAACGTCTGGCACCTGGCCGAAGCGCAAAAAGCGGGCTGGAGTGAAGTTGTGCTGCTCAACGAGCGCGGAGAGGTTGCCGAGTGCACGACTGCGAATATCTTCAGTGTCAAAAATGGCACGGTTTCGACGCCACCGCTGTCATCCGGATGCCTCGAAGGCGTGACGCGCAGCGTGTTGCTTGAGATTGGTCCCTCTGCCGGAGTGCCGATGATCGAGCAGACTTTGACCCCCGAAGACCTTTACGCGGCCGAGGAAATTTTTATCACTTCGACCAATCGAAGTTTGCTGGGAGTATGCGAAATAGCCGGCCACAAATACCCGGGCGCACCCGGCCCAATCGCTCAGAAGCTCGAGCACGCATTCGGTGCCGCCATACGCGAATACGTGACGCGGCTAACGGCAAGCTCCCGCACCTGATGGCCCGGAGATAACTCGAGATTTGCAATTTCAGGGAAGGGTCCACTCCAGCAGCAAGTCGACTCGCTCAGTCCTCCTGACTCATGATCTCGATTCACATTTCGCGGAACTTCGATTGAGGATATTTTTAGTGCGTTGGTAAGACTAACAAGAGCCTGGGCATGGTCCTGACAGCGGGGACCGCGGAGGTTCAGCATGCTTTTGAGAAGAACTTGGAACAGTAGCCGAACGCTTGCGATTTTTCTCCGACTTGGTTTGGCCATTTGCCTCGCTCTGCACGCCGACACGCTCGATTCGTCTAAATCTCCAGCGCCGAGGGTAGTTCGTCGCTTCTCTGCTGAAGGCGCAGGCTCGAGCCAGGCCTGCATGAA
>JAOAPW010000224.1 GCA_025463105.1 Candidatus Acidiferrum typicum
CCGTCGCCGGTGGTGGCGTCGTCGAGAAAGATAATGTGCCCGGATTGTTCGCCCCCCAAATTCGCGCCGCTGCGCAGCATTTCTTCGAGCACGTAGCGGTCACCGACTGGTTCGCGAGCGAGACTCAATCCTTCGGCTTGGAGCGCGCGCTCAAGTCCGAGATTCGCCATCGTCGTGCCGATCACGCGCCCGCCGTTCAGATGGCCCGTGGACTTCAGGAACTTTGCCATGGCCAGGAGGACACCGTCGCCGTCCACGTGGCGTCCGCTGGCGCTGACAAACATGGCGCGGTCCGCATCGCCGTCAAAGGCCACCCCGAGCGCGGCGCGCGCCTCGATCACTTTCTGCCGCAGATTTTCCGGATGCAGCGAGCCGCAACCGTCATTGATGTTGCGGCCGTTTGGCTGATCGTGAATAGCGATCACGTCGGCTCCGAGCGAGCGGAAGAGCTCCGGCCCGAGCTGGCTGGCGGCGCCGTTGGCGCAGTCCAGCACGAGTTTCAGCCCCGCGAGTTTCGCGCCCGGAATCACGCGGCCGCGCAGGTACGCCAGATATTGCTCGTCGAGCGCTCGATCGGCCGGAACAGCAATCCCATGCGGCGCGCTGTCTTGTCCCTTGTGATTGTGAATCTCGATTTCGAGGTGTTCTTCGACGTCATCCGGAAATTTCATGCCCGTTCCGGCGAACAATTTCACGCCATTATCGTGAAATGGATTATGCGATGCGGAAATTACCATGCCGGCCGAGAAATTATTCTGCCGCACGAGACACGCAACACCTGGCGTGGTGATCACGCCGGCGGAAACGAATGCGACACCGTCATCGGCGAGTCCGGCGGCGAGCTGCGCGGCAATGTGGGGCCCCGATTCGCGCGTATCCATCCCGATCAGGACGCGGGGCTTCGACTCACGCTCCAATAAATATTTTCCGAGAGCCCGCGCGACACCGTATAAAGTGGCGTCGTCCAGCGGGTACGTGCCGGGAATGCCGCGAATGCCGTCTGTGCCGAACAATTCTTTGGTCATAAGTGAAGTCAGAGCGGACGGAAAGCCACGCCGAACCTTAAAAAGTCTAGCACAGGCTCTTTCATCCGACAGGAGAAGCAAGCGCGTGTCGCGGAACAAGAGTAACCTGAAACTGCGAGGGCGAAACCTGTACGACGGTCGCGCCGTACGGAGCGCGCACCATATCCGGCGTGATTCGAATCTGGGAAGTCCCCTCCGTGCCGTCTTTCATATCCACGCTGATGCTGATATCGGCCGCGACCATTCGCCGTAAAAGCGCTGAACGTCCGCGCACGCGCACGTGTACCGAGGTGGGCAAATCGCCGGAAATTTCCAAATGCCTGGGCATGGTTGTGAACTCCAGCGGCACTTGATAACCAACCTCCGCGAATGGCTCGGAAGTGTAAGTTGCCCACAACAGAAACGAAATGCCGAGTGCCACGAGCTTCAGGCCCGCGTTAGCGAAGACGTACTTTCGCAGAAATCGCATCGTTTATCCGCGCACTCTTATCTGCGCACCGTTGTTCGGACATTTGCGAGCGCGGCGGGCAATACTGAACTCGTTCTACGGCGCGAGAATATTTCCGTCAGGCGGTCGCTGAGTTCTTCAGGCATCAAATTTGTTTCGATTGCTCCCGCGGATGCCAGCGAAATCGATCCGGTTTCTTCCGAAACGATTACCACGATGGCGTCGCTATCCTCGGTAACTCCAATCGCCGCGCGGTGGCGTGTCCCGAGCTGCTTGGAAATCATTGGATTCAGCGAAAGTGGCAGGAAGCAACCCGCCGCGGCCACGCGCGATCCTTCGATGATTACGGCGCCATCGTGCAGAGGAGATCCAGGACGGAAAATCGAAAGCAGCAGGTCGTAAGAAAGTTTCGCATCCAGAGGAATCCCGCTTTCGATATACGTCTGCAACCCGGCCTGGCGCTCGACGGCCAGGAGCGCGCCAATGCGGTTTTGCGAAAAATATTCGGCGGCCATCACGATATCGTCATGCTCGGCTTTGGTGGTGTGCGACGCGAATTTCATCAGGGAAAGATTGCGCCCGACCCGCGAAAGAGCGCGGCGTATTTCCGGTTGGAAGAGAATAATCATTGTAATCGCTATGTACGGCAGCATGGTCGTCAGCAGCCACTCGACCATTTCCAGGCGTGCCCACCTGGCGCCACGGTAAAAGACCATCAGTAGCCCGATGGCCACCAGCATTTGCACGGCCCGTGTCCCACGCAGCAATTTTAAAAGGTAATAAATCAGGGTGGCAATAATCAGGATATCAAGCGCCGATCTCACACTCAGGCGCGCCAGGGAAGTAATTGGCAATGCGGCGTCGGGCATCGTCGTAACTTCTACGGTATCGCAGCCTTGCCGTCTGGAGCAAGCCGTGGTTTATACGCGCGTACCGCTGTGCTATCGTGAATCGAGGCGCCAGCATGCAGACCGAAGACATAAAGGTCAGTTCGCGATCCAATCCCTCGCAACGCATTATCGCGCTGGGGATTGTGTTTGCGTTCTTGTACTGGGCTTCGAGCATCGTGATGACGCTGCTACTTGCTGTTCTACTTGCCTATTTTCTCGACCCCGTCGTGAATGTCCTCGAGAAACTGCATGTCCCTCGAGCTCTGGGGGCGTTGTTCGCGCTGCTGGCGGTGACGGCCATGTGCAGTGGATTGGGCTATCTGCTGGTCGGCCGCGCAGACCAATTCGTTGACGATTGGCCACGCTACAGCGCGGTGCTGCACAACGGCATGACAGTTTTGGACCGCAAACTGGCCGTCTTCGAGAAACAGGTGGAAGCAATCGCGCCATCAGAAGAAAAAGGTCGCACACCAGTGCGCGTTGCCGAAGCGTCGCGGCCTGTTCGCGATATTTTATTTCGCGGTGTCGGCTCGCTCTATTCCATCCTGCTAGTGGGGACTTTTCTTCCGTTCCTGGTGTTCTTTATGCTTGCCGCGAAGCCACGGATCTGGCAGGCCACCATGGAACTATTTCCCATTGACGACCGATCCCGCGTTCGGGAAGCACTCGAGCAGGTCAGTATTGTATTGCGCAGTTACGTTGCCGGCAACGCTCTGGTAGCGCTGATACTTATGTTAGCCGCTTGGGCCTTTTTCTTGATGATTCATTTGGAAAATCCATTTCTTTTGGGATGCGCCTCGGGACTTCTGAACCTGGTACCGTATCTGGGCGCGGTTCTGTCATGGCTGCCTCCTTTATTGGTCGGAATGACTAAGTGGAAATCGATTGGCCCCTACCTGGGCGTTGCTGCAGTGTTGAGTTTCTTCCACATCATCGCCATGAACGTTCTGATGCCTGCCATCGTTGGTCGTCGAGTGCATTTGAACGCACTGGCCGTGACGATTGCTTTACTGTTCTGGGGATGGCTCTGGGGAGGTATTGGACTACTGCTCGCGATACCGATTACCGCGACAATTAAGGTGATCTGCGACCACGTGGACGAATTCAAGCCCGCGGGCCAATGGCTTGGCGCGTGAGGTACGGGTGCGGGCTCTGTGAAGCCCACCCGTTAAACGGCAACTGTTTCTGATTCGGAGAATTTTTTTACCGGCCCGAGCAACTCGTGGAACCGGAGGCAATTCAAAGTGAAATGAAGCCAAACCAGCGCATCCTTCTAATTATCGTCGGCGTTCTCCTGGGCGTCACGGGCGCAGGACTAATCCTGACCAGCGATTGGGGTAACCGCACGGTTCCCCTCGGACGGCCTCAGCCGCGCGCGACGGAATCTCCCGTGGACATGCATCAGATGCAATCAGCAATGGCGCTTGCTCCGCTTGCGGCTACTTCGCAGGAGCAGGACCGCGCGCGCGATGCCCTCCGAATGGCCGACCATGAAGTCGATTTTGAATTTGCTGCCGCGCTGTACCGAGCTACTTCGCAACCCGTACCTTCCACTCCCGAGATTCGCGCCATCCTGGAACGGATAGCAAAGGCGGAAAAGAGCGTTGCTGACCTTGATACCGAAGTTGCTCGACTCACGAAACTTGACGCGGCGGCGAAGGGAAATCAGAAGCAAGCTCTCGATCAGCAACTCGAACTAGCAAAAGCGCGGCAGGAACTGAATGAAGACGAACTCGCCGACGCAGATCAGGATTTGGAGCAGGCCGGCGGCGACCCCAAGGGACGCATACAGCGCATGGTCGAGGAGCACAATGCCGCCGAGCAGGACAAAAATGGT
>JAOAPW010000230.1 GCA_025463105.1 Candidatus Acidiferrum typicum
AGAGCTGTCAATCCGCTGCAAAATTTTCTGCATCTTCGACGTGCCGTATCCTCCGAAAAGGACAATCCCCGTAGGGAGAGCAGGGTCGAGGCCCAGCGTTACTCGCTCTTCAACCCGATTCGCCGGCTCAGGCTCGTAAAAGCGCGGGTGCAGAATCATCCCTGAGGTCTTGAAGATGGCTTTATCGGGATATCCCCTTTCCCGGGCCTGTTGGACCGCACGCTCGGTCCCGCAAATCAGGTACTGCGCCTGCCGCTCGATCCAGAAGTGTTCCGGATAATCGGCCAAATCGGTGAGGACGGTAACGAATGGACGTCCGGGAAACGTTCCGGCAAAACTCTCTCGAAGCGCGCGGTTGAAATGGGGAACCAGGGAAACCACCATGTCCGGCTGACTCTCCAGCCAGTATTTTTCGAGCACGCGAAACGAGGGCGCGTGATACGAGCGTATGACCAGCTGCAAGACGCGCATGAGTTGAGGGCTGCCCAGCGTCCACCCGTGCCGCAGCATTTTGTTATAGAGGTCCTGAATTCGAATGCCGGTGAGCTTCCGGAGAATATCGAGGGGATCGAGCACTTCTTGAAGATTTACGAGTGAGACTTCGAAGGGAAGGCCCTGGCGCTCAATTTCCACCTTCAGGGCGGTAGCTGCGTTTCGGTGCCCCCCGCCGGCATCAAAGAAAATGAGGGAGATTCGGTGCTTGCCGGACTGCGGGCCGGGCATTCCGTCTGCCATCTATGTTAATCCCCCCGTAGATGCTAAGTTATTTGTGCTGTATCAGTAACAGACGATTCTTACGAGTTGTTCAATGTTTTGTAACGAGTTATTAAAGAAATTTTGTGACAATTTTCCCATGAAATGCGACCTGCACGTTCACTCCGCCCACTCCGGTACCGTGCCCGTGGCCATCTTGCGCCATTTTTTTCTGGAAAGCTATAGTCCGCCGGCTGACGTGTACGCGATGTTGCGCAAGCGCGGCATGGATCTGGTCACTCTTACCGACCACGACTCTATCGGTGGAGCAGAGGAACTCCGGCATCACCCGGATTTTTTCGTCAGCGAGGAAGTCACCTGCACGATGCCCAGCGGCACGCAAGCCCATGTGGGCGTCTACGACCTGACCGAGCGACAGCATTCAGAAATCAACCGCCGTCGCAACGATCTGATACGCCTGATTGCCTATCTGTCCGAGCAGCGGCTCTTTTTTACGGTGAATCACGTGTTCTCTTCCGTGACGGGACGCCGCGATCCGGACGATTTCAAGTGGTTTGCGGGATATTTTCCCAGCGTTGAGGGCCGAAACGGCCAGATGCTTTTCAGCGCTAACCGGCACGCGTCGATCTTTGCGCGGCGCAAACGCAAAGTGCAGGTTGCCGGGAGCGACGCACACGCACTCGCCTCGGTCGGCACGACCTACACTGAAGTTCCAGGCGCTCGAAATAAAGAAGAATTTTTCGCCGGGCTTTGGGCCGGCCACGGCCAACTAGGCGGGGATTCCGGCTGCTTCTGGAAGCTGACTCGCGACATTTATCTGCTGTGTTTTGAAATGATGCGGGAGGATCGCTGGACGATCCTCCTGACTCCTCTGCTGGCATTGGTACCCGCCGGTGTGAGCGTCAACTACTTTGTCGATCTTGACTTCGTCCGGCGCTGGGGCGCTAGGATAAACCCCGTTCCCGTGGCGGTTGGCCGGCCAATACCGCAACGTCAGAAGCAGCTGGCCTAGTTCTTTACGCTGAACGTTTGCCCGGAAGTTATCGAGGTGATCGTCATGACATCCAGAAGAATGGTTTGGCGGTTCATCGAAACCCGCGATCATCGCGTCATGCGAAGTCTGAATCGCTGGCGTGCTCCGCGATGGCTGCGAATCTGGATGATTTGGTCGACTCGCCTGGGAGACGGCTGGATCTGGTACACGATTGGCATCAGCGTGTTGTTGTTTGGAGGGAATTCGCGATTCATGGCCTTCGGTGCCAGCGTCACGGCGGTGACCACAACGATCGTCCTCTTCCGCATCGTAAAAAAGGCCAGCAAACGGAAACGTCCGTGCCACATCGAGAAGCATTCCTGGTCCAAAGTCCTTCCGCCAGACCAGTTCTCTTTTCCTTCAGGTCATGCGATGAGCGCATTCGCCATCGCCATACCGTTAAGCATGTTTTATCCCGAGCTGCAAGTAGCTCTGCTCGTCTTGTCCGTGAGCATCGCCATTTCCCGAGTCATTCTTGGAATGCACTTTGTCAGTGATGTCGTGGTGGGTTCGCTGCTGGGGGCGGGCCTGGGATACGGCTCTTACTTGTTGTTCCGATAAAATTTACTGCTGCACAATTGCTCGAAGAGAATCACCCTTTCTTACTCTGTGTTCTCTGTGACCTCTGTGTTGAGATCTTTTCTTGTTCTTTGATGCAGTTCTACGCCACCCGCTCGAAGATTCCCGCCGCCCCCATGCCTCCGCCGATGCACATCGTAACCATTCCGTAGCGCGCATTGCGTCGTTCGAGTTCGCGCAGGATTGACGAAGTCAGCTTTGCGCCCGTGCAGCCGAGAGGATGCCCGAGGGCGATAGCCCCACCATTGGGATTCACGCGCGCAGGATCGATTCCCAACATCTTGATCACTGCAAGCGACTGCACCGCAAATGCTTCGTTGAGTTCAATCACATCGATCTGATCAAGCGCCAGCCCGGTAAGCTTGAGCACTTTGGGAATCGCATACGCTGGACCAATCCCCATGATCTCGGGTGGTACCCCGGCCGTCGCGAATCCTAGAAAACGCGCCATCGGCTTGACGCCCAGCGCCTTCGCGCGCTCGCTACTCATGACGATCGATGCAGCCGCACCATCGCTCATTTGCGAACTGTTCCCGGCTGTCGTCGTACCGCGCGCGTGAAAGGCGGGCCTAAGCTTCGCCAGGGCTTCGAGCGATGTGTCGGCGCGCGGACCTTCGTCCATCTCGAAAACCGTGGATGTAGTTTTCGGTTTTGCGGCGTGCCCATTCGCCGCATTTGCAACCGCTGTGATTTTCACTTCCACAGGCACGATTTCGTCCTTGAATTTTCCGGCGGCGATGGCGGCAAGCGCTTTTTTGTGGCTTCCGAGCGAAAATTCGTCGGCTTGCTCGCGCGTGATCCCGTACTTCGCGGCAACGTTTTCCGCCGTCAAGCCCATGCTGAGGTAGGCGTCTGGGTTGTGGTCCATCAGCCAGGGGTTTGGCGAAACTTTATTGCCGCCCATGGGAATCATGGTCATGGATTCGGTGCCGCCTGCGAGAATGACGTTGCCATACCCGGCCACAATCCGTTCGGCTGCCATGGCAATCGACTGCAAGCCCGAAGAACAAAAGCGGTTAATCGTGATCGCTGAAATTTCCACGGGCAATCCCGCCCGCAGCGCCGCATTGCGCGCCACGTTCATTCCTGCTTCTGCTTCCGGCATCGCGCAGCCCAGGATTACGTCCTCAATTTCTTTCGGATCGAGACCCGGGACGCGGCGGATCGCTTCCTGAATCGCGACGGCGGCGAGATCGTCAGGCCGCGGCGCGCGCAGTGATCCGTTAAACGCTTTTCCGACCGGCGTACGAACCGAACTTACAATGACGGCTTCTCTCATAGGGTGACTCGTGATTCGTGATTTGTGATTCGTGGTGCGAAACTCGTGATTTGTGAATTGTGATTCCTAATTCGTGTCCAAAACTCAGCGATGA
>JAOAPW010000302.1 GCA_025463105.1 Candidatus Acidiferrum typicum
TAGCTCAGTTGGTTAGAGCGCTACCTTGACACGGTAGAGGTCAGGAGTTCGAGTCTCCTCGTGCCTACCATTTTCAACCACTTAGCCAAAGCCCCACCTTCATCTAGGAACAATAGGGGAACATTAAGAGGCCATGGCGTGCCTCCCCTTTGCTATTCGCGGCCCCGGCGACCATTTTCACGATCGGCGTTTGCGCCCGGCGTTTGTCCGCACCGATCGCCTGGGCGTAGAGCTTCATGAAAATGCCGGGGGCGGCGTGGCGCATCAGCTCCTGCATGACTTTGACGTCTTCGCCGTTGCTTTTGAGCAGCGTGGCGAAGGTCCGTCGGAAGGTATGCCAGCCGATGTGCTTGGTGATGCCCACGTCGAGGTCACGGAATTCGCCCCCGAAGGTGTGGTCTTCACGCCAGGAAAAGCAATGTGAGGCACTTACTGCCCGCTGCAGCCCTTCTCAGCCTGCAAATCAGCCGACGTAGTATAGGAAATTGGTGAGCCATGCCGCGGATTGCCGGGACCTGCCGTATGGAGTGATGCGCTGTCCCGAGTGTTCATGTCTCGCGGTGGAACAAGTAGGCACCACCCTTTGATTCAGTGAAGGATTGGGCTACATCTAGAAACGCCCGCGCCGCATGCGAGAGGCTCGCGCCTTTCCTGTGGACAAGACGCAGCTTGCGTTCGAATTGAAGCTCACGTACAGGAACATGCACCAATTCCCCGTTGTTCAGCTCTCGCTGAACGCAAATCTTCGGTACCAGCGCCACACCATTTCCCATGGCAACAAAGGTTTTGATCGCTTCGATCGTGGGCAGCTCCACGCTCATATTGAGCGGAGTCTTATAGCGTTTAAACGCTTGGATCACTTTGACCCTGTACGGAGACGGCACATTGTGAGCAACAAAGTTTTCGACTCCCAGCTGTTGTATGTGCGCCGACTTGACCCGCGCAAGTGCATGTTGAGGGTTGACGATGAATGCCAACTCGTCTCGATAAACGACTATCGATCGCAGACGAGAATCTTCTGGTTTGAATCCTAAAATCCCTAGTTCAGTGCCGTGCCCCAATAGATCGTCTGGAATGCGGCTTGCCAAAGAGCGTTGAACCGCCACCTTGATCATCGGACACCGGTGACGGAAGTCGTCTAACAGCGGCAGCAGGTATTGGCAGGTAAATTCATTAGCGGCGATGTTCAATCTGCCACGATGCATTTGCCGCAGTTCCACCAGCGCGCCCTGTGCATCAGCGCGAAGATTCAACAATTTTTGGGCATATTCCTGAAGCAACAATCCAGCATCCGTTAGCGTCCCGTCGCGAGATGAGCGGTCAAACAGTGGTTCGGCAAGTGATTCTTCCAGCTTGCGGATAACCTGGCTAACTGCCGGTTGCGTTCGACGCAGTTTTGTGGCTGCGCGGGAAAAGCTGCGCTCCTGGGCCACTGTCAAGAACGTCTCTAACTGAAACAAGTCCACGAAAATCGTTCTCCTGTAACTAATAGCAAGCTTTGCCTAATACTATAACAATAACTAATGATTATCTCAGCACTATTAATTTGACTTATAGGCGCTGACACTCGAGATTGCTTAAAGCGAAAACTCTAGGGAGGTTCGGATAGTGCCTGAGCGACTCGTGATCTTCGACACCACTTTGCGCGATGGCGAGCAATCGCCGGGCTGCAGCATGCACGTGGAAGAAAAGCTTAAGATGGCGCGGCAGTTGGACCGGCTTGGAGTGGATGTGATCGAGGCTGGATTTCCAATCGCCTCCCGTGGAGATTTCGAGGCAGTGCAGCTCATTGCCAGAGAAGTCCGACGGCCGATTATCGCAGGGTTGGCACGTGCGAAGAAGGAAGATGTTGAATGCCTCGCCAAGGCTTTGGCGCCTGCGGCACGGTCACGCATTCATATCGTTTTGGCTACTTCCGATCTGCATTTAGAGCACAAGCTGAAGATCAGTCGCGCCCAAGCCATGGATCAGTCGATCTCCGCAGTTCGATTGGCCAAGTCCCTATGTGATGACGTCGAGTTTTCTCCCGAGGACGCTACGCGATCGGATCCTGATTTCCTGTGCCGGATGTTGGAGGCGGTGATCGAAGCTGGAGCAACCACCGTGAACATTCCCGATACCGTCGGCTATACCTTGCCACAAGAATTTTCCGCGCTCATCAAGCGAATTCGAGATGAAGTGCGCGGGATTGAGAAGGCCACAATCTCTGTCCATTGCCATGACGATCTTGGATTGGCAGTGGCTAACAGTTTGGCGGGTATCGAGGCGGGCGCACGACAGGTGGAATGCACGATGAATGGCATCGGCGAAAGAGCCGGCAACGCGGCGCTTGAGGAACTCGTAATGGCGATGCATGTCCGTTCGGACCGACTGCGGTTCACAACGGGGGTCCAGACCGATGAGATCTTTGCCAGTAGCACTCTGTTGTCGGAAATCGTCAGGTGCTGGCCACAGCCGAACAAGGCAATCGTCGGCCGCAATGCATTCGCCCATGAAGCGGGCATACATCAACATGGAATGATGACGAACCCATTGTGCTACGAGATCATGACGCCGGAATCAGTCGGGGTTGCTGGAACAAAGCTGGTGCTGGGTAAACATTCTGGTAGGCACGCGCTTTCCCGGCGATTGGAAGAACTTGGGCATCCTCTCCATGGACCAGAGTTAGACCGCTTGTACGGGCAATTCACTGAACTCGCTGATCGCAAGAAGAGCATCTATGACCAGGATCTTCTCTCCCTTGTTGCCCAAACCGACAGCAAGCGATTGATGGATATAGCAACCGCTTGAAAAGCGAAAACTTATATGAAACTAAACATCACAATTCTGCCCGGCGACGGTATTGGTCCGGAAGTGACAAATGAAGCGGTTCGCATATTGGGGACGCTGGCCGAACTTTGCGGATATGACTTCCGATTCAAGGAAAAGCTGATAGGCGGGGCTGCTATTCGTAAGTGCGGATCGCCTCTGCCACCTGACACTCTGGATGACTGCCTTGATAGTGACGCAGTTTTGCTGGGAGCCGTAGGAGGGCCGGAATTCGATTCCTTGCCGGCGAATGCCCGTCCCGAATCTGGCCTTCTTCAACTCAGACAAGCCCTGGGTGGGTATGCAAATCTACGCCCAGCGCTTTCGTATCCCAGCTTGGCGGCTTGCTCGCCTTTGCGTCCCGAGATTTCGAGCGGCGCGGATGTGCTCATCGTTCGTGAGTTGTTGGGCGGCTTGTATTTCGGGAGCCCGCGTGGCATCGAGGACGAGAGCGCTTTCAACACCATGCGCTATTCAGTTGCTGAGGTGGAGCGGGTAGCGCGGATCGCATTCGAAGAGGCGCGTCGGCGTCGGCGCAAGGTCACAAGCGTTGATAAAGCAAACGTGCTTGAAACTTCTCAGTTGTGGCGGAAGACAGTTGTGCGGATCGCACATGAATATCCGGATGTAAAGCTGGAACACTTATATGTGGATGCTTGCGCCATGTTATTGATCTCTACTCCCTCTAATTTCGACGTGTTGCTCACTGAAAATCTCTTTGGGGACATTCTCTCCGATGAAGCTGCGGTGATCACTGGCTCCTTGGGCATGTTGCCGTCCGCGAGTATCGGGGGTCAGGTGAACCTTTACGAACCCGTGCATGGCTCGGCCCCCAATATCGCAGGACGCGGTGTTGCAAATCCGCTCGGCGCAATCGGCTCTGCTGCCATGCTCTTACGTTACAGCGCGAAGCTTCCGGGAGATGCGGACGACGTTGAATCGGCCATTGGCAGTGTCATTGCTTCTGGACATCGTACGGCGGATATCGCCCGCCAAGCGAACGATCACATTTTGAGTACCTCAGAGATGGGTACGCGAGTGGAGCAAGCGCTGGCCGAGACACTGGACCGGCGCCATGCTTACCATGC
>JAOAPW010000310.1 GCA_025463105.1 Candidatus Acidiferrum typicum
TGTTCAGGATGGCGGCCTCGCCGGCGAGATCGCACGACACCTGATCTTTGACCGCTACAACGACGGACTGGTCAGAAATTGTTGAGCTCATTGCCATGTTTCCTCGTCTTAGCGATTACCAGGGGGGCCGAACTGCCATAGCTCCGGCGCTGGGCTGCGTTTGAGCCAAGCCGACTATACACCCAGAAAGATAGGGTTATGGCCAGCGCGAGGAATTGTAACGGCTAAGGGCTGCAACGGCAACCGCAATCCAAGTTGGAGTGGCACATTGCGGGCCTGTACCAAGGCCTTGTTTCATGGCGTTCGACAGGATATAAGAACGTTTGGTGAAAGAACCTTCGCTGCGTGTCGAAAATCTGGAAAAGTATTTCCCGCCGGCGTCTAGCGGATGGCGGGCTCTATTGCATCCGGTGTCGCGACTTACGGTTCCCGCTCTGCGTGGGATTTCCTTCCAAGTCAAGTCCGGTGACATTTTGGCGCTGGTCGGGGCTAATGGCGCAGGCAAATCTACCTTGCTGCGCATTCTTACGACGTTGTTGCTGCCTACGCGTGGGCGCGCCCAAGTGTGCGGATTCGATGTCGCTCGAGAGTCCGCCAAGGCTCGGCTCCAGATCGGGTACCACACCGGCGCCGATAATTGTTTTTACTCCCGGCTCAGTGGGCGCGAAAACCTCCATCTGTTTGCAGTGCTGAACAATCTATCCCACCATGAAGCTTCCCGCCGCATCGAGGAACTCACCGACCTGTTTGGGCTTGGCGCATTATTAGATCACCAGGCGCGCACTCTTTCGACCGGAAGTATTCATCGCTTGGGCCTGGCGCGCGCGATGCTTCACCGGCCATCAGTTTTGCTTCTCGATGAGCCTACGCGAAGTCTGGATCCGCTGGCGGCAGCCGAATTTCGGCGATTTCTAGTTCAGCGTATCGTCCGCGAACAGGGCGCCACGGTGTTGTTCGCGTCCCACACACTGGCCGAAGTGGAACAAATGGCCAACCAGGTTGCCGTTCTCGATCGGGGCCGCCTGCTACTTTGCGACACTCCGGCAGGTTTGCGTGCCGCCACTGGCGCCGATACCCTTGAGCAGTCACTCGAGTCACTCACAAATCGCGCCGCGCTCGAAACTTTATGACCGGCACCCCCGACCTTCGCGCGACCCTACGAAAACTAGTGATGCTATTTCGACGCGACCTTGCGATCGCGCGCAGTTACCGTGCCGCCTTCATCCTCGAATTGTTCTATGCGCTGTTTGGCGCAGCCAGTTTTTATTTTCTCTCGAAATTTATCGACAGTCCTCAGCTGCAGAGGTCGCTGCCGCAAGGAACAACTTATTTTTCATTTGTGCTGGTCGGAATTGCGTTCTTTGACTACATGAGCGTGGCGCTGCATACATTTGATGAAAGTTTGCAGAATGCACGGCAAAATGGCACGCTCGAAAACCTGCTGGTCACACAAACCTCGCTCCCTCTAATCTTGGCCGGATCCAGTCTATATCCTTTTGTCCTGCTGTCCTTGCGAACCACGATTTACCTGGGATGGGGTGCGGCGCTGTTCGGATTTCCCCTGCGCGGTGCGAATTGGTTCGGCGCGATATGTATTCTGGCCGCGTCCGTGCTTGCATTTTCGGGTTTGGGAATTCTGAGCGCGAGCTACTTGCTGGTTTTTAAGCGCGGTAACCCCGTAAATTGGGCGGTACTCGGTGTTTCTTCTGTTGTGGGGGGAATGATGTATCCCGTATCAGTGCTGCCCGTGTGGCTGCAGTACCTGGCACGGCTGGTGCCGGTCACCTATTCCCTGGAAGGAATGCGTGCAGCCGTGTTAGGACATGCTTCCATGAGAGAATTGTGGCCGCCGCTCGCTGCTCTGCTGATTTTTGCCGCTATATTGCTGCCTGTTTCCTTCGTTACATTCTCGTGGGCGCTTCGCCGGACGAAAATTACGGGAACGCTCACACACTTCTAACGGCAATTGCCGTGGTCTTCTTCAAACGGTCGGTCACTTTGAATCGAAACATGCCCTCACCGTCCCGAAGAACACGGGACGGTGAGGCCTCTACAAAAACGTGTCGCAATGCGTAGGTTTTGTAGCGGCCGCCCGCTTTTTTGGGCGGGCAGCTTTATGTCCAGCTCACAAATGGGATTGCCTCGACAAAATTATTCCAGTGGAAAGTTTTTCGCTGCGGAAAATTCAAGGAAGAAATGAGGGGAAGTTCGCTGGAAAACATTTGCACATCTCCGGACCGCGTTCGGCCCGGAGATGTGCAAACTAAAAGCGGGTGATTATTTTTTGCCTTTAGGCGCAGGCGTCGGAGCCTTTCCGATTTTCGTGGTGATGCCGACACCCATCGCCTGGAGTTGTTCGAGGCCTTGTTTGGCTTGTACACCAATCGGCCCGTTCGGATCGAGGTCGATCGCCTTCTGATACGCTTCCACCGTTCCCGGCTGCATAATGGGAGTGATCGTATTGCCCTCGGTCTTGAATTCCATCGTGTTGACCAAAGCGACGCCCAACAGATACCAGGCCTGGGCGCTCTTTGGATCAAGCGCCAATGCCTTCTGCAGCGGCTCAATCGCTTCCTTCATGCGGTTCGCCTGATACAGGACGATCCCGAAATTGCGCCATGCGAGTGCGGCGTCAGCCGGATTGAGGTCCACATATTTTTGATACGCAGCCCGAGCCTCGTCAACTTTCCCCAGCTTGGCCATGTCATTTCCGAGGTTGTTATAGTTAGCGGCAACATCAGGTTTCATCGCGATGGACTGCTGATACGTATCCGCGGCTTCCTGCCACTTGCTCATACTCTCGTACGCTTCGCCCTTGCGGGACAATACGATCGCACGGTTCGGATCATCCGGCTTCATCAATTGCTCCGCGGCACCCAGTTCCGTCACAGCAACGCTGCCGGCATCACTGATTTTCTGTTGGGCGGCCGCGAGCTGGTCCTTTTGATCTTTGGGAATCTTCGCCATTTCTGCCTGGGCAGCCTTCATGGCGTCAATCGCTTGCAGTCCCGCATCGTAGTGGCCCTTCAAAGATTGAAAGGCTTTTTCCGCCTCCGCGCGCTTCGCTTCTGCCTCAGCGTTGGCGCCCTTATCCTTCTCAAAGATTTCTTTTAAGTTGACGTCGAAAACAGGCGAAGTTCCTCCCGCCAGCTTAAAGCCCGTTTGGTAGACGATCTTGTCTTTGTCCTTCAAGTCGACGGTGTAAGTTCCGCCCGGCATGCCAGCCATCGAGTAATGACCTTTCCCATCCGTCTTCACGTCGAAGGTCTGACCCGATTCCTGGTTCTTGGCGATAATTTCAACGCCGGTATATGGTTTCCCCGTCGGGTCAAGCACTGTGCCAGACACAACGCCGAAGCCTCCCTGGGCATAGGCGGCTGTGGTCAGCGTTCCGGCGAGCAGCGCGAGCCCCATCACCATCCAAAATGTCTTCATTCGCCTCATGATATTAACTGCCTCCTGGCAACGCAGATCCGCCGGGTTTCCCCGGTCGGTTTTTCCTATTATCTCTCAACTTGGGCCCGATAAGCGATAGGGTCGGTGACGCCGGCTTCCAAAAATGCTTTCAGCCGTAAACGGCAACTATCGCACGAACCACACGCTTCGTCATCAAATTGATAGCAGGACCATGTTCGGTCCAGCGGTGCGCCCAGCTCAATCCCGCGCTGAATTATCTCCCGCTTGCGCATGCCGATCACGGGCGTGACAATTTCGATTTGCGTCTCGGGACGAGTCCCTTCGCGCACCAACTGCTGGAATACCCGGTAATACTCAGGCCGGCAATCGGGATAGCCGGAACTATCTTCAGCAACCGCGCCAATAAACACAGATGTTGCGCCGATGACCTCCGCCCAGCTGATCGCAACGGCAAGGAAGTGCGCGTTACGGAATGGGACGTAAGTCGAGGGGATTTCGTTACCACCTGACAGATCCCCCACCTCTACCTCGCGGGCTCCAAGCGGAGCCCGCACCCGTTCCGGCACCGCGATCCGCTTGTCGGTAAGCGCGGAACCGCCAATCTGCGCAAAATGATCCAGGCGTACGACGAGCCGCTCGCTCACTGAATAAAAATCGGCAATTTCGTCAAAAGACTGGCGCTCCCGGCGTTCCGTGAGTTGTCCATAGCTGGCGTGAACCAGGGCGAGTTCGTGCGTCTCATGGGCAATAGCCGCAGTGACGCAGGAATCCATCCCGCCGCTCAACAAGACAACCGCCTTGGGCTGCCTGCTCATTATCTTGGGAAACATGTTCTTTCCGGCTGGCTCCACGCTTCACTTGACGCCCTTCGCTTTCACCCCAGCGGGGGTGAAGGGCTCAGGATAAACGTTCAGCGTAAAAGTATAGCCCGCACCCGTCTGTAATCTTAGATGCAATTCCGGACTACGGAGTCTATACGCCGCGAGTGGCAGGATGCCAGATGAATTTATGCAATTGTAAACCAAGCCGCACGGGCAGGCCGTCTGCCAGAATCCATTCGGAAACGTCGCGGGAACTCATCCCGGGCCAGGTCCCCTCGGGATCGGCGTGTACGGGCGAAAATATCACCTGATGAACACGCCGGGCCAGTCCGTGCTGCCGCACGAAGTCCCGCGCAAATTCGTAGTCGCGGCGGCTGGAAATCACAAATTTGATTTCATCCTGGTCGCTGATTGCATTTAAATTATCCATGCGAAACGTGTCCGCTTCGCCTGAGTCGGGACACTTTACGTCCACAATTTTGATCACTTCGCGCGGCAATTCCGCGATGGAGCGCTCGCCGCTGGTCTCGATCAGCACGGTGTAGCCGGCGTCGAGCAATTTTTTCGCCAGAGGAATTGCATCGGGTTGCAGCAACGGCTCGCCCCCGGTCAATTCCACGAGAGAGATAGCTCGTGCGGAAGTTGCTTTCGCAAATTCTTCTTCTTTGGCAACGGATGATAAATCATCGACGCGCGAAAAAATTTCTTCAATGCTCATTTTCGTGCCGCCGTGAAACGCGTACGCCGTGTCGCACCAGGTGCAGCGAAGATTGCATCCGGTGAGACGCACAAAAATACATGGCAGGCCCGCGTGCGTGCTCTCACCTTGAATGGACCGGAAAATTTCAGTGACGATCATTGTTTTGACCGGCTCGCCTTGCGGCGCTGATACCACTGAACAAAAATAACGGCTGCGACGGCCATGAAACCAGCCATCACAAAACGAAATGGCTCAAGCTCATATCCGAGCCACCGGAGCACGAAAAAGTAGCCGAGCGCCACGGCGATCGCGGGGATAATAATGATCAGGAAAGAGCGGTTCATAATCGGGTTTTAGCCAAAGTAAATCCACGTCGCTTTCCAGGCGGCCTGCGCTTCGCTCCCGGGAACGCCAATCTCCCGATTGGCGACTCGCAAAACGCCATTCAGGAGAATGGCGCTCCCGGAGTGGAGCCCGTGTCCTACCACCTAAGGCCGGTAAGTCGCCGAAGTCGTATCCGTCTCCCAGATCGTGACACTCGTGATCTGCGCCCCTTCAGGCACGGCGTTCATCTGCCGCCTGGTTTCATCGTAAAAATACTTCGCGAGATTTTCGGCGGACGGATTGATTACGTCAAATGGCGCCTGATCGTTCAGAAATTTATGATCCACTCCGCCGACGATTTCGCGGATCACCCGTTTCAGATGCGTGAAATCGCAAAGCAAGCCGGTGGAATCCAGTTGCGGGCCTTCCAACGTGACTCGCACCTTATAATTGTGGCCATGCACGTTCTCGCACTTCCCCTTGGACCCGCGCAGGGCGTGCCCGGAGGAAAAAGTCTCGTCGACGGTAACTTGAAACATCGGTTTCCTTTTTAGGAAAGGGT
>JAOAPW010000318.1 GCA_025463105.1 Candidatus Acidiferrum typicum
CGACCATCGAAGGAGAGTTGGCGGATGTTTGCACATTGGAAGATATTTTCCGCGCGCTGTTTCCGTCAGGCTCGGTGACCGGCGCGCCAAAAATCCGGGCAATGGAGCACATTGCACGCCTTGAAACTTCCGAGCGGGGCGTGTACACGGGGGCAATCGGTTATCTGGCGCCCGGTCAGGCTCATTTCAGCGTGCCGATCCGCACAGTAATCGTGCACGGCGACGAAGGAATCATGGGAGTTGGTAGCGGGATCACCCATGACTCCGCTCCTTCGGAAGAGTGGGATGAGTGCGAATGGAAAGCTGCCTTCCTGACGCGCAGTGTTCCGGAATTTAAACTGCTGGAAACGCTGATCTGGGACGGGGAATATCGTCTTGTGCACGAACATATTGAACGGATGAAATCTTCAGCTGCGTACTTTGGATTTAAATTTGATGAGCAAGGAATTCGCGGCCGGCTTGATGAGCTAGCCAGTCGACTGGGCGGTGCGGCTCAACGGGTGCGAATTACCTCAACGCGCGACAGCAGCGTGGAGATCGAGCACGGGGAATTCAGCGCGCATCGTTTTGGGCGGGTAAGGAGTTCCAGCGTACAAGTTTCTTCGAGGAATCGTTTTCTCTACCACAAGACGACGCATCGAGATGTATATGATCGCGAGTGGGCGGCAGCGGTGAACGCGGGATGCGATGACGCTATATTCCTCAACGAGCGAGGCGAGTTAACCGAGGGAGCGATCCACAATGTATTTATCGTGAAAGATGGCGTTTGGCGGACACCGCCGGTTGAATGCGGACTTTTGCCAGGCACGTACCGCGCACAATTCCTGCGAGAACATCCCGACGCGAGAACAGAAACACTTCTTCTTGATGACCTGATGCGCGCCGATCAAATCTATCTGTGCAACAGCGTACGCGGCATGCAAGCAGTTGAGCTAGAGGTTTCCGCTCAGGGGCAAAGCACGCCCGTCGCGAAGCGTTCACCAGAGCGGCGTTGCTTGTAGCGGACAGCAATATTCAGGTGCACGGTGCCTTTGGGCGTCTCAAATCGCAGAACAACGGCCTCGGTATCTCGCGAACCAAGCAACCCGCTGCTCAATGCGTAAATTTCAGGTGGATGAACCCGGAATTTGAAGCCCATGTTGTTCAGCTGCGTTACGGCGTTGCCGATTACCATGTTGGTGAGTTCGCACACGGTCTCGCGAGCTGCTGTTTCCGTCTGTTCGTTGACGGCGCCGGTAAGCTCGGCGGCCGCCTGGTGCGCCGCCGCGGTATCCATGTCCAGAATGACGCGCCCTTCAATCTCACCGCTGATGCCAACAAGCGCAGCGACACCCGTGCGCTGATAATTTCCTTCATCCATGCTGACGTCCGCAATTTCCGCGGAGCATCCCATCGTTTCCGCAATCACCGCGTCAAGAGAATTAATAAACGGCTGGATGAGGTCCATTTTCATGATCGGGTCACTCCTGCTGTGGCTGGAGTCTCGACGGCCTTGTCGTTTAATACGTAGCGGATGATTTCGTAGAGGGCTTCCGGCTTCACGGGTTTCTGAACGAAATGGCGCGCTCCCTTTTGTAAGGCCGACAATATATTGTCCTGGTATCCGACAGAGGAGACCATGACGATTCGCGCGTCTGGATGATCGCGAACAATGCGCTCCACTGCCTCGATGCCTTCCATCTTCGGCATAGTGATGTCCATCAACACAATGTCTGGGTGAGTGCTGTCGTATTCAGCGATGGCCGCGACACCGTCACCCGCTTCGGCGGCAATCTCTCCCCCGAAGGCTTGCACCATCTTGCAAAGGTTCTTGCGTGCAAAGACGGAGTCGTCCACCACCAGAAAGCGGACCTTAGGTTTGTCTTCACAGGTCAGAGGCTTAAATTCCATGATTTTCTCCTCCCCCAATGCGGTTCATCGTCGTGCTCCGCGGGGTGTTTCCACATCTGCTGAGTCGTCGGCGTGGGTCCGAGAGCGGTCGTTCGAGGATAAAGTCTGCAAAACGCTGGGAAGCGAGTCCAACGGAACGATCCGGCTGACGGAACCCGCTTCGATTGCGGCGCGTGGCATGCTGTCCACGACGCAACTATCCAAACTTTGTGCGATGGTCACGCCGCCCGCCGCATGCACCGCGCGCATACCAGCGGCGCCATCGTCGCCCATTCCAGTCATAAGGAGCGCGGCGCTTTCACTGCCGAACTCTTTGGCCACGGAATGAAACAGGACGTCGACGGAAGGCCGGTGGCCATTTACCGGGGCCTGATCCACGAGCACAATCATGTCTCCCTGCGGGACGCGCCGCACTTTAATATGGCGATTGCCGGGGCAGATGAACGCGCGTCCGGGCGACAGAAGATCACCTGATCGCGCTTCAACAACATTAATCGACGAACAATCGTCCAGGCGGCGCGCAAACATGCCGGTAAATCCTTCTGGCATGTGCTGCACAATGAGCAGACAGCCCGCGAAATCAGCCGAAAGTTGCGAGCAGATGTAGTGCAGAGCGTTTGGTCCGCCTGTCGAAACTCCAATGGCGATAGAACGCGTCGGCCGTGTGCCTGTTTGTTTGCATTTTGACCCATGATGCGCTGGCGCCGGAGTATTGAACGTCAGCTTCGGTGGGCCGGAGATGGCCGCCACTTTAATTTTTACCGATAATTCCCGGGCAATTTGTTCCAGGCCGCCCGTCTGGGAGGCATTTGGCTTGGCGACAAAATCAAAAGCTCCCAGGGCCAGCGCTTTCAACGCTGAATATGCTCCCACTTCATTGTGGCTGCTGACGACGATGACCGGGATATGGTATCGCCCCACGATCCGGCGAAGCATTTCGAGGCCGTCCATCCGCGGCATATCCAGATCGAGTGTCACAACATCAGGGCGCAGTTCTGCAATTTTCTTTATGCCCAGCAGGCCATCCATGGCAGTTCCGACCACCTCAATGGACGTATCGCGCTGCAGCATTTGTGGAATCAATTTCCGCATCAGCGCGGAATCGTCCACGACCAGAACGCGAACAGGCTTCCTCATGCGGATACCTCTAAGACACGTTTTCGCGTCAGGTGCGAAACCACGGATGGAACATTCAGAATTAAGACCACGGTACCGTCGCCCAGGATCGATGCGCCACTCACCAGATCGGACGCAACCAGACGATCCTCGAATGCCTTGATGACGAGTTCCTCTTCGCCGATCAAGCCATCGACGATCAGCCCGAACCGCCGGCTGCCCGCGCCGATGGTCACCACGAAATGCCGTGTCTTTCTCGCGGCGGCAGGCGCGGCATTTACAATCAATTGGTCCAGCCGCACGACGCTCAGAACCTGGTCGCGCAGTCGAAGAACTTCACGCCCATCGATTTCATGGATTTCGCTGTCACTGGTCCGCGCAATTTCCAAAACGGAATCCAGAGGCACCGCGTAGTGCTGCTTGTCCACGCGGAACATCAGCGCTTGAATGCTCGCCAGCGTCAAGGGCACCACGAGTTGGAAGGTTGTGCCGCGGCCCGGCTCGCTTTCAACCATTACCTTGCCCTTCAACCGCTCCATCACGGTCTTTACGACATCCATGCCCATGCCGCGGCCCGAAATTTCAGTAAGTTGTTCAGCCGTGCTAAGGCCGGGTTGAAATATCAAATTGAGGATTTCATCGCGGGACAGCCCACGAGCATCTTTTTCCGACACCAATCCCGACTCTATCGCCTTCCTCAATAATTTTTCGTGGCCAATTCCGCGGCCATCGTCGGAAATTTCAATGACGACTTGATTGCCCTGGTGATACGCGTCCAAGCGGATTGTCCCGCGCGCCGACTTCCCATGCGCCAGCCGGTCTTCGGAAGTTTCGATACCGTGATCGGCAGCGTTGCGGACAAGATGGGCCAGCGGTTCGGCCAGAGCGTCGAGCACGCTTTTATCCAGATCGGTATTTTGACCGGCCATTTCGATGGCGATTTCTTTCCTGCGTGCTTTGGCGACGTCGCGGACGATGCGCGGCAGACGCCGGAAAAGTTGTTCGACCGGAACCATTCGGATCTTCATGACCGATTTTTGCAGTTCCCCCAGGACGCGGGATTGAAACGAAAGCGCGTCACCCAGGCGGTTCCGTAAAGGATCCTTGGGAAATTTCTGATCGAATTCGGCGATCGCTCGATGCAACATCGATTTCCCGATAATCAATTCGCCGATCAAATTCATGACCGTGTCTATGCGGCCTGTTTCTACACGGAGCCAGGCCTCGTTTGAAGTCAGGTTTTCTCCAGGTGCACCGGGAGAACCTGCAGCATCGTCAACGGGGGATTCAGAGTGGGCGTTATCAACGGAGGCCCTCAGGGAAGGCTCCGCCGCACTCTCGGCTTCGAGCAGAATCTGCAGCGCATCACGAGGTTCGTCCGCAATCACTTTAAGCGGGTCCATGGATATGCTCGAAACGATGCCGGGAACGCTGCATCGCGTGCGAATCCATTCAGGCGGGCGCGAACTGGCCAGAGCGACTTGAACGGCGGCCAGCGTTTGCAACGGCGCTCCGCCGGCAGGAGACTGCGCCAGGACGGTCCCGCATTGTTCCAGAGCTGAATGAATCAGTTGTAATGCCGCCGCCGGCATTTGCGTGGACGGGTCAACGTGGAGAGTAATTTGGTATACGG
>JAOAPW010000352.1 GCA_025463105.1 Candidatus Acidiferrum typicum
TACCCCAAACAAACTCAGCTTCCCAATCCCTATCAACTAATGGAAAACTGGCCAACAATGCCAAAAAACATGAATGGAGGCAAGTGGGGAGAATAAATCAGAGCTGATATCGATCCGCAAGGGAACATTTGGGTCTTTCATCGATGTTTCAATACTGAGCCCGCGGGTTTCGCCACCTGCGTCGGCCGCACTGAACCGCCGATTTTAGAATTCGATCCGTCCGGAAAATTACTGAAAAGTTTTGGCGGGGGAATGTTTGCATTTCCACATGGATTCACGATTGATGGACAGGGAAACATCTGGGCGAGTGATGCAAATAAAGATGAGACGGTGCTGGGTAAATCGGCCAAAGACGCGAATGGCGTCGTGCGAGGACACCAGGTTTTCAAGTTGAGTCCCACTGGCGACGTTTTAATGACGCTGGGGAAAGAGGGAATTCCCGGGAATGGCCCGGACACATTCGATCAGCCTTCGGGTATTGCCATTGCGCCGAATGGCGACATTTTTGTCACCGATGGCCATGGAAAAAATGACCGAGTGGTGAAGTTTTCAAAGGACGGCAAATTCATCAAGACTTGGGGACACCACGGCGCCGGCCCGGGAGAATTCGACCAGCCGCACGACATCTCCATCGGCGGTTCGCAGGGACGCGTGTTCGTTGCCGATCGCAGTAACAGCCGCGTCCAGGTCTTCGATCAGGACGGGAATTTCATTGCCGCGTGGAAGCAATTCGGGCGGCCCAGCGCGGTCTATGTTTCCAGAGACGACACGCTTTACGTGAGCGACTCGCAATCGAATTCAACCGTCAATTCGGGTTACATGCGGGGTATCACGGTCGGGAGCGCCAAGGACGGCTCGCTGAGAGCATTTATACCTGACCCCGATCTGGCGCAAGCCGACGTGAGCCGCATTTCCGGGGCATCAGGAATTGTGGCGGATGACAAAGGCACGATCTACGCGGCGGATGTGGGTCCGCACAAGTTGCGGAAATATATTAAGGTCAAGTAAGACAAATGTACGCTTTCTCTGAAGGCCAGAAACGGGAGAAACGCGATGACGAAATGTTTGATGACAGCGATGATTGCGATCGCCGTGTTGCTTGCTGCATTTGGCGCGCTCACCGGTAGCGCACCCGCCCAACAAGCGCCTGTTCATCTAAATCCTGCCGTCGAGAAGCTGGCGCACGGACAGCCCATTATCGGCACGCAAACCGATGATATGTCGCTGCAGAATTGCCACTCGCTCTCCCGAATGGATTTCGATTATTCGTATGTTGACATGGAACACGGGCCACTGAATCTCGATGGCCTGGCTTATTGCATCGCTGCCATGGTTGATAAGGCTGCGATACTCAAGAAGGGCAATGCGCAGCCGAACGTTGCGCTCTTCGCGCGATTTCCTCCCTACGGGAGAGACCTTCAAGCCAACGACTGGATCGTCAAGCAAGCTCTGGATATGGGTTTGATGGGAATCATATTCAACGGAGTCGACAACAAGGAACAAATGACGCGGCTCGTTCAGTACATGCGCTATCCGCAGCAGAAAACGTCGAAGTATCAGGAGCCGCCTGGATTGCGCGGCTATGCTCCGGGGAATGCAACCTTCGCGTGGGGCGTTTCGGCGGCAGAGTACGAAAAGCATGCCGACGTTTGGCCGCTCAATCCGGAAGGGGACCTGCTCGCGATCCCGATGATTGAAACCACGGAAGGCTTGAAGAACGTCAACGAGATTGCCTCTGTGCCCGGTGTTGGTGCAATCTTCCTTGGCGCCGGAGGAGATCTGCACCAATATCTTGGCGTGCCGCAGGATTCGCCGGAAGTGGAACAAGCCCGTCAGACAATTCTGGCAGCGTGCAAGGCGCACAATGTGGCCTGCGGCATCACCGCGCTCAGCAAGGCCGATGTCGATAGAAGACTCAAAGAAGGATGGAAGATGATCAGGACTGGACGCGGCGAGTAGCGATTCCTGGCATTATAAAATCCGCCATAATACGAGGAGCACGAGCGATGAACTTACAGACGAAACCATCCAGAAGAAATTTAATGAAGTGGGGGCTTGCCACGGCAGCGCTTCCTATTGTTGCGCATTCGCTGACGGCTTCAACCGAGGGAAGTTCAACGGCTGAAAAGAATGGTGAGCCCGGCGGGTCCGTCGTGGCGTTAGCTTCAGGCGCCCAGGTATTTTACAGAGAAGACTGGCTGGGAGCGCCGTGGATGGACGGCGAACCAGTTCTTTTTTTGCATGGCAACCTGGAAACCAGCGAAGTCTGGTACGGATGGGTGCCGCGGATGGCTCAGCGCTACCGGTTGTACCGCCCCGATCTGCCAGGCTTCGGACGGTCGAAGGTGCCTTCCAATTTTGAATGGTCGCTCACAAATTATACGAAGATGGCGGCGGAATTTCTGGACGCAGCCGGTGTTCAATCGGCGCACATCATCGGCGCTAAAACGGGAGGCGCGATTGCCATGCAGTTCGCTGCGACTTATCCACAACGAACTCGTACCCTGGTCGTCGCGAGCGGTCCCTTCAGTTCGGTGGATCCCAAGACTGAAAGTAATTCGCAACAAGTCCGGCTGGGCTCGGCGGCGACGAAGGAGGAAATAGCATATTTCGATAAGCTGCGGGATGCGACCAGTCCGGAAACACGACACGGAATGGGAACGATCATCTCCGCAATCAATCTGGACAATCTTCTGCCAAAGATCACTGCGCGTACGTTGATCATCACTTCGGATCGCAGCGCG
>JAOAPW010000463.1 GCA_025463105.1 Candidatus Acidiferrum typicum
CTCGATATTCCGCGCGCCAATACGATTCTCATTAATCGCGCGGACCGCTTTGGCCTCTCCGAACTCTATCAATTGCGCGGACGTGTTGGGCGTTCCAACCAGCGCGCGTACGCGTACCTGATGGTCCCAGAAGACGTGTCGCTCACGCAACTGGCGACGCGCAGGCTCGCGGCGCTCAAGGAATTCAGCGCCCTCGGAGCGGGATTCCGTGTTGCGGCGCTCGATCTGGAACTGCGTGGCGCCGGAAACCTGCTCGGAGGCCAGCAGCACGGCCATATCAATGCGATTGGTTTTGATCTTTACTGCCAGATGATGGAGCGCGCGGTGTCGGCCTTGAAAGGCGAAGAGACCAGGCCCGAGATGCGCTCCACGATCAACCTGGGACTCGATATCCGCATCCCACAGGAGTACATCCCGAACGAGAATTTGCGCCTGAGAACTTATAAACGCATTGCCGGAATCACAAATGATGCCGAACGCGAGGAAGTGGATCGCGAGTTGGCCGACCGTTTTGGGCCCGCGCCAGCGGCCGTCGGAAATCTTCTGGACTACGCGCTACTGAAGGGACTCGCTGAAAGGATACTGGTTTCCTCGATCGAGCGGCGCGCCAACGAAGTGGCTATCAAGTTTCATCCGGAAACGACTTTGCCTCCGGAGAAACTTGTTGGACTCATCCGGTCCCAGGGAGAAGGAATGCGGCTGGACCCGGGTGGAACGCTCTGGATGCGCATCGAACGTCGCGGCCGGATCGCCGAAAGCGTTAGAAACGTGTTGCTTCCGCTGGAAATGAAGCGATAAACTTCAGAGTACCCAGTTTGCAGGCTATAGTTCACGCCGAACGCTTCGTGCGAAGCGTGCTGCCGGAATTGAGCATGAAGACCACGAAAGAGATTCTATGAATCAAAGTAAGTGGCTGATTATTTCCGTTTTTCTTGCGGCCGGGACCGTCGCCGCGCAAACCAAATCTGTAATCGTCGAGGAAATCGTCGCGCGCGTGAATAATGATGTCATCACGCGGGAGGACCTGGATCACGCCCGTACCAGCCTCACTTCCGAGATTCAGGACGAATGCCAGAAGTGCACCCCCGAGCAGGTGCGTACACAGGTTGAGGCGAAAGAAAAAAACCTCCTGCGCGATCTGATCGACCAGTCCTTGCTCGTGCAACGCGCGAAGGACGACAACATAAACGTCGACGGCGAAGTGATCAAGCGACTGGACGCGATTCGCCAGCAGTACAAATTTCCCGACATGGAAACTCTCGAAAAAGAAGTCACCAAGACCGGGCAGGACTTCGAGGACTTCAAGACGCAGATCAGAAATCAGCTGCTGACGCAGGAAGTCATCCGCAAGGAAGTGGGCTCGCGCATAATTATTAGCCATGAAGACGTGGTCAAATATTACGACTCCCACAAGCAGGAGTTCGTGAGGCCGGAGATGGTTGTGCTCCGCGAAATTTTCGTCTCCACGGAAAAAAAGCCCGAGGCGGATCTCCCCACGCTTCGCAAGAAGGCTGAAAACCTGCGCGACCGCGTATTGAAAAACGGTGACGATTTCGGGGAGCTGGCCAAGCGCTTTTCCGACAGCCCTACCGCGCAGCAATCGGGCGAACTCGGGTCTTTCGAGCGTTCAAAACTCGATCCCAATGTTTCCGAAAAAGTTTTTGCGTTGAACCGTGGACAAATGACCGATGTAATCGAAACGAAATCCGGATTTGAGATTCTGCAGGTGCGCGAGCGCTACCAGGCGGGCGAGCAGCCGCTCGAAAAAGTGGAGCCCGAAATCAGCAACCGTTTGTATGAACAAAAAATGGAGCCGGGAATGCGCGCCTACCTGCAGACGCTGCGGGAAGACAGCTACCTCCAGGTGAAGCCCGGCTATACCGATTCGGCGGCGGTAAGCAGCCAGCCGATCGAGGAAGTTGCGGTTACACCCGATAAGGATGACAAAAAGAAACCGGGGCGAAAATTTCCTTTCAAGAAGAAATCCGGAACATGAAACAAGCTTTCGTCTCCGCCCTGCTGGCCGACCAGACAATTACCTCCTATTTTCTCGTTTGCGAAAAAGAGATTCGCGCGACGCGCGAGGGAAAATCGTATCTTCGCCTGGAACTGGGCGACCGCACAGGCACGATCGAAGCGCGCATGTGGGACGGCTTCGAGCGCGATGCTGCAACTTTTCAGCGCGATGATTTCGTGAAGGTTCAGGCGCGCGTGGAAAGCTATCGCAACAAACTCCAGGTTTCCATCGACAAGATTCGCCGCGCGGAAGACCACGAAGTGGATGGCGCCGATTTCTTCGCCCACACGCCGGAGGATGTGGACGAGCTATATGCAAAACTGCTTGCCTTTGTCGCCTCCGTAAAAAATCCCTGTCTCAGGCGCCTGCTGGAAAGCGTCGTTACCGATCCGGAAATTGTTCCTCGTCTGAAACGCGCCCCGGCGGCCAAAGTCATGCATCACGCGTACCTCGGCGGCCTTCTCGAACACGTTGTGAGCCTGTGCGGACTTTGCTCCGTGGTACTCTCGCACTATCCCGAGGCCGATCCCGATCTGCTGCTGACTGGCGCGGTGCTCCATGACGTCGGGAAACTTCAGGAATTGAGCTACGATCGTTCGCTTGGATACACTGACGAAGGCCAACTCCTTGGCCACATTCTTATCGAATATGAATTTGTCGCCCAAAAGATTGACGCCATCGAAGGGTTTCCGCCGGATCTGAAAACGCTGGTGCTGCACATGCTCGTCAGCCATCATGGACAATACGAGTTCGGCTCGCCAAAACTTCCGATGTTCCGCGAAGCGCTGATGCTGCATTATCTCGACGATTTGGATTCCAAGATGGCCGCCGTCCGCGCCGCGCTCGATTCGGACAAAGGCGAAGGGAATTGGACGGCATTCAGCGGCGCGCTGCAACGCCGATTTCTGCGCGTCGATCTTTTTCGCCGCGAGCAGGAATCGGCGGCACAGAATACTTTATTGCCGCCACCTGCTCTGAACAGTCTTGGTGTGAAGGAATAACGGGCGCGGGCTCTAAGTAGAGCCCGCTAGAAACGGGCGCGGACTCCGCTTGCTTGTCCTGACGCAAGAAGGGGAGCCCGTCGGAACATATGAATCAAAATGTCTTTGCAAATCGTAGTCCTGGGCCTCGGCACTCGATTCTCGATCTGGCGCCGCTCGAACTGGAATGCATGAGCGCGCTATGGCCGCTCGGCGAGGGCACCGTCCGCGACATTCATCGCCAGATCGCCACGTCGCGTCCCCGCGCCTACACGACCATCATGACCATTATGGATCGCCTGGCGCACAAGGGCATCGTGACGCGCCGCAGAGTCGGACGCGCCTATCGTTATCAGGCAAATCTGAGCGCCAATGAAGCGCGCGTCAGCGCGGTTGAGAAAATCGTTACCGGATTTTTTGACGGCTCTCCTGAAGCGCTCGCCGCACACCTCGCAGCCGCGCGCGGAGCATCTCGCTCGAGCGCTCCTGCGCCAACGCAGATCGTCGCGCCCCGGAACGAAACGCCGCTGGCCGCGAATCAAGTTCTCAGCGAGCCGGCATCACCGCCTGATTTGCCCGCGCGCGCCCCGGTTGACACAGCGGATACGTCCGACGAACAATCAGTAACTCGACAACGGGACAAGACTTTACTGTAGAACCGGGTGCGGGCCGTACTTACAGCGCGCCAGAAAATAGTGCGGGGCGTACCCGCCAAATAAATGCTCCCTGCTCGATTCACAATTCGTGATACGCACATCGCTCCGGCAACGGTGCTCGCACCAATGGCCGGCGTGACGGACACCGTTTTTCGCCGCATGATTCGCGGCCTCGGCGGCTGCGGCCTGATCATGACCGAATTTACCAGCGCCGAATGCATCACGCGCAACGCCGCACGCACTTCGCGTTATCTTTTTTTTGAGCCGGACGAACACCCCATCACCGGACAATTGTTCGGCGCGGACCCAAACGTGATGGCGGGCGCAGCAAGCATGGTCGAGCAACTCGGCTTCGATTTCGTCGACATTAACCTCGGATGTCCGGCAAAAAAAGTGGTCAAGTGCGGCGGCTCAGGATTATTACGCGATCTAAAAGCGCTCGAACAAGTGTTGCGCTCGGTGCGCGCGGCTGTGACCATCCCGCTGACCATAAAAATCCGCGCC
>JAOAPW010000396.1 GCA_025463105.1 Candidatus Acidiferrum typicum
TAACTTCTAGGAATGTTCTGGAGCGAAATAAATCACGAAGCCGTCTTCTCCTGTGTATCCGGATCGCGCGATCAGGCAGTCGACGCCGTCCACGGCGCCAAACGTGAAATGATAATACTTCACGGGATCGAGCGGCACATTCGTGAAGCGCTGCAGGATTCCCGACGCCTTGGGACCCTGAATCGCGAGTTGCGAGTAACGTTCCCCGGAATTTTCGATCTGGGCACCGGCCTGATTGTGCGCTCGAATGTGCTCGAAATCCTGATCCTGATTTCCCGCATTCACGCAGAGGAAATAATGCGTGCCGGAAATCTTATGCACGAGCAGGTCATCCACGAAGGTGCCTTGCTCGGTCATTAACCCGGAATAATGCGCCTGCCCGACGACGAGGCGCGCCGCATCGTTGCAAGCGACGTGCTGCACCAGGTCGAGCGCGCGTTCCCCCCGGACTTCGATTTCGCCCATGTGGCTGACGTCGAATAATCCTGCGGCGGTCCGTGTAGCCAAGTGCTCGGCGAGAATGCCGGAATACTCCACGGGCATATCCCACCCGCCGAAGTTGACCATCTTCGCGCCCAGGCGTCGATGTGCGGCGTTCAATGCGGTCTTTCGAAGTTGAGCCGTGGTCGGAGAAGTCACGCAGGGTTCTCAGTTATGGTACGTGAAAATAAAAATTAACACGCGGCTTTGAAGCGTGTCAAGAAAACGACCTTTCTTTCCATGAATTTAGCGCCCGGAAACACAACGATTTGCGGGAAACAAACATGGGCCCGGAATATCCGGGCCCATGCCGCTTCAGGGATTGAGCTTTGAACTTAGCCAATCTTTAAGTTGTTGGTTACCGAAAACACGTCGGGGACCGAGTTGGCAGCTAATCCGGCGATGTTGCGATCCATCTGGTTCATTACCGTCCCTTCGAGAGTCACATGTCCGCCATTCACGATGATGTGAATCTGCGGGATGGATCCCATCGAATATCCGCCCAGTGTTGCCTGCGTGAAAATGGCGCGGTATTCGGCTCTGCGAATTTGATTATCAAATGGCAGAGGCGGCAGAACTTCAATGTTGTTCACAACCTCCGTTACGCCGGGAATTCGCTTTACGGCATTCTCGGCATCGCGTTTGGTTTGGCTATGTTCGCTGACAACCTGGCCGCTCAGGATCACCTGGTTGCCATTGACCTGGTATTGCAGGTTGTCGAACACTCCGTACCAGGGCAGCGTCACGAGTTCACGATGGACCTTGTAATCAAGCGAGGATTTATCAACCGACCCCACACCAGCGCGTGCGGCCGGAATCCCGGTTGCCAAGCCAAACAAGGCGACTAAACCCAATGCAAATAGTCCCTTCGCAATAAGTAAGCGAGTCTTCATAAAAGCCTCCAATTAATAGCCACTCTTTTCTTACACCGCTTTAGATGCTCGATAATGGCAAAAAGAATCCTGAGTTTTGGAAGTCGGTGGACCCACGGACCAATTCTGCTAGGATGGCAAAAAGACACATTTCGTCTCGCTTGAGAATTTTGGTTGAGAAATTAAATTCCGGAGGGAGCAAATATCCGTGTGGGTTGTGGCACATCGCGGCGCTTCAGGGCATGCCCCGGAAAACACCATGGCGGCGTTTCGGCGGGCCGTTGAAATGGGGGCCCGGTTCATCGAGACCGACCTGCACCTGACGCGTGATGCGCGCGTGGTAGCCATGCACGACTCTACGCTTGACCGGACCACGAACGGCCATGGCCTGGTCGATTCGTTGGCGCTCACGGAGGTACGCGCGCTTGATGCCGGTTCGTGGTTTGCCTCTCCGTCGGCCGAATCTTTTGCAGGAGAGCGCGTCCCGACCCTGAATGAAATCCTTCAGTTTGCGAAGAAGGAGGACGTGATTTTTTATTTGGAGATTAAGTCCGACGCGACCTGGGGAGTCGAGCACGCGGTTGTTGCCTCTCTGCGCGATACAGGCGAAGCTGCCCGCGTCATTATCTTGTCCTTTGATCCGGCGACTCTCTTATCCGTGAACCGCCTGGATCAGACCATGATGACGGGATATTTGTGCGAGCACCCGTCGAGCGATCTGGTCGAGCGAACGGTTCGGGCGGGCGCCCGGCAGCTTGCTGCACGCGGGGATCTGGTCACGCCGGACCTGGTAAAGAAGGCTCATCATGCGGGGTTGCAGGTTGTGGCGTGGACGATTAACGAACCCGATCAAATGCGGCGACTGATCGCTGCGGGAGTTGATGGAATCATGAGCGACTATCCCGACCGCCTCCTGCGCGTTTTGGATGAAAAATAACGACAAATGTTTCTTCACCCTGCGGTTCATTGAATTTCTCTGCGGACTCTGTGGCTTTTCTTTGTGGCCTTTGTGTTAAATCTTTTCTGTCACGCGAAATAACTCCGCAAACTGGGAGACCGAAAGCTGCTCGGCGCGCGCGTCCGCTGTCAATCCTACCTCGCGAAGCACTTCATCGGTGCGTGTCCCGAGCCGCGCGCGCAGATTGTTCCGCAAGGTTTTTCGTTTTTGCGCGAAGCATTCCTTAACAAATTCGAGGAACGCCGTTTCGTCGCCAACCTCGAGCGTTGCGCGGGCGCCGGGCATACGCAGGCTCACCAGGGCCGAAGCGACCTTTGGAGGCGGACGAAACGCGCCGGGGGGAATGCGCAACACGAGTTCGGGCCGGCTGAACCATTGCGACACAACCGAGAGATACCCGTAATCGCGGCGTCCCGGCGGAGCGACAATTCGTACGGCCACTTCAAACTGAATCACGATATGAATCGCCTCGATTCTGTCCGCATGCTCGAATAAGCGATGCAAAATAGGCGAGGTAATGTAATACGGCAGATTCCCGTAGACGAAAAAGTTCGCTGCTTTAACGAGGGTTCCAAAATCGAACGCGAGCACATCGCTTTCGACGACTTCGACATTTCCAAGGGCCGCCGTGACTTTGCGCAGACCAGGAGCCAGACGCGGGTCCAACTCAATGGCGATGACCTTGCGGGCATTTCGCGCCAGCCGCGAAGTCATCTCGCCGTGGCCAGCGCCAATTTCGACCCACACGCCATTTCCAATGCGAATCGCACGCGCGATTCGTTCCTGCCAGCTTGCGTCGCTAAGAAAATGTTGTCCCAGCTTTTCAGGTGACACGGCAGGGAAGTGTAGCAAGAGATGTGCCTGATCCGCGCGTGTGGAACTGACGGACCACCCGGGAACGCCAATCTCCCGATTGGCGTTCCCGGGTTAGAAGTTTCCATCAGATTGAGTCAACGCTTAGCACGCATGCTTCTTGACGGCTGCGGAGGCTTTCAGTACGTTGGATGTGGTGAACG